>CACZRU010000307.1 GCA_902783605.1 uncultured Lachnospiraceae bacterium | reverse complement strand
CTTCGCGACTACACTCTTGCACTTTACAACAAATGTGCAGACTACGCACTTACAAAGGGAATCATTATAGCAGATACAAAATTCGAGTTTGGTCTTGATGAGGACGGCAACATCGTAATCGGTGATGAAATGCTTACACCTGATTCATCCCGTTTCTGGCCAGCAGATGGTTATGAACCAGGACACGGTCAGCCATCATTCGATAAGCAGTTCGCAAGAGACTGGCTCAAGTCAGACGCTAACACAGCAGAGCCAGAGGACTGGGAACTCCCACAGGACATCGTTGACAAGACAATCGATAAATACTTATCAGCTTATAAAATGCTGACAGGCGAAGACTTATAAACAGAACTTCACAAGAAAAAAGATGCGATGATTGCTTGCAATCAAATCGCATCTTTTTTTCTTGTGAAAAGCATCTGGTTACAGACCACACTTAACCTTCATACTTAGCAATTACTTCATCATTTGCAATAAGCGCAACTTCCTGCATACTCTTTCTTTCTGCAAGAAGAACTTCATGAAGCTCTGAATGTTTTACAGCCATAATCTCGAGCGCAAGCCATGCAGCATTTTTCGCCCCATTTATAGCTACTGTTGCTACTGGAATCCCAGGTGGCATCTGGACTATCGAATATAGAGCATCCTGTCCGTCAAGAACGGATCCTGAAAGAGGAACTCCAATTACAGGAAGTACAGTCTGCGCTGCCACAACACCTGGAAGTGCAGCAGCCATTCCAGCAGCTGTAATAATAACCTCTGTCCCGTCATTATTGATTTCCTCAATAAAATCAGATAGCTGTCTTGAAGCTCTATGAGCTGACAGACATCTCACCTTTACCTCAATGTCCTTGTCCTTAAGCAAGTTGATAGCTGGTTCAACCTTTGGAAGATCACTGGTTGATCCCATTATAATTGCAGCTTTCATTTCATTACACCTCTTTCTAATAAAGTATATCATAAGAAATCGCTTTAACAATTTCCAAAATCACGAAATGATTTTTAAATCATGTTTCCTGTCACCTATGTTTATTCCTGAATTAAATTCTTACTATAAAATTTATCTCTATAAACTTTCGGCGTCATCCCCGTATGCTTCTTAAATACCGAGGAAAAAGCACTCTGTGACGAAAACCCAAGAGAGATAGATACATCCAATATAGAATAATCCGAATACCTCAGCATATTCTGGGCAGTTTTTATTTTCGAATCATTTATAAACTGATTGACATTTATTCCAACTTCCTTCTGGAATAGTCTGGAGAAATATCCCGAACTAAGCCCTTCTCTCTCAGCTAATTCACTTACAGTTATATTCTTCTCTAGGTTATCTAATATATAATCTATACTTCGCCTGATATGAATAGAAACCGCATCTACCTTCTTCAGTTCTCTCATTCGAGTCGCATAATCAATCTGCATTTCGGCTGTAATATCAAGAACCTCTTCAACGCTTTTCGCATTATCCGCCCGCCTTATATATATATCCCCCAGTGTATAAGCTGTATCCACATCCATTCCGGTATCAATGCACATTCTGCTTATAACTGCCACAGCTGTAACCAGGTGATATATCATGCTCCGTACTGGATCATCCGACAGATTGCCTCTTCCATCCTGAAATTTTTTTCTGGCAATCTTAAATCTCTCTCTAACCCCTTCAACATCACCGTTCTTTATCCTATTATACTGTCTAAATTCAGAACGGTAATCAGCACGAACAAACTCCTCCTGCTTATGCAGATAAAGCCTGTAATTCAGTGTACTATCTGTATCCATATAAATCCCCTGATCTTATACCTTCATCACAAGAAACAAAAATCATCTTTGATTATAACAAATCAAAGAAACTCTTAGCAAGTCAAACAAAAGATCATTTCATCGTTCATTTCATCGTTCATTTCACCCTGTGTATAGTCATCACTGTATTTTTTCCCAGAGTTGAAATCCCGATTATGTTTTTCCCATAAGAAATTACCGGTGGAATAAAAGAAAAATAATCAATCCTCAAATCACCATAGTTTTCTGGTATATCCAGCCTTGTGAGATTCGTTATAGATAAATCCTTTGTTTTCTTTCCATAACCAAGGAGATTAGCCAATTTCTTTGAAGTCTTGCTTCGATATGAACCAGCATGTTCCAGATTTAATGCATCTACCAGTGTTGGTTCAAAAGCAGCCATGAATGGAAGTATAAAGTTACGGGAACCATCGTCCTCCAGCTTCTTAGTCATTAACTGCTGGACCTTCTCTGCATTTTGGCGAAATGATTTTTCATAGTTATACGCACACTTTATAGATATGCCAGTAGCCTGATTTCCCATAGCTCTATTTCCATCTTCTCTGGCATCAACCGCAAAGCCAATATCCAGCTTTCGTCCCAGTCTCCTGAGATATGCCGTTGTCACATAGGCTGTAAAACCTATATTCCACTCCTTGCATTTTGATAATATTTTTTCTACCCTTTCAGGCGAAATTACATATTCATATATAACTGACTTTCTATCCTTCCAATAAGTCTCATATGCTTCGTCCATATCTCCAAAACCAAAGACTCTTTTCTTTTCATCCTCTATCCACTTTTTGTTATAAATTTTCGGAAGAATGGCAAGTGGTCCCACCCGGTCCAGTAGAGCCTTGTCACTCAAATCACCAGCTGGAATAGTGCGCATTTTGTAATTTTTTAATTCATTATTCTCTAAATCTTGTTTTTCTTTTATCCGCTTTTCTTTTTCTCTTTTTTCTATTTCTAAAATATCTATATCAGAATCTGTATCTTCAAGAAAAATAAAGTCATCAAACAGGTCAGAATCTTCTATTGATTCTATTGATTCTCCTGATTCTTTTTCTATTTTTCCATTTTGCCTATTATCTTTAATCTCATTTTCCGCAAGGAACCTCATGAATGATTCTATAAAATACACGAGTGATTTTCCATCACCACCAAGATGATGCATAAGGAAAAGAACCTTGCAGCCGATGGAATCCATCTCGTATACAAAGGCTTTAAGGAATTCCCCTTCCTCCAGTCGGAACCTTTTCCTCTCTTCCCTGATAATTATATCTTTCCAATCAGACGTTTCAAAACTAATACCATTAGCGCCCGTAGTCTTCTCTTCATCATCACTGATCAGATAATACGCTGAACCATCCTCATCTATACAAACTTTTGTTCCAAGAATCTCATGAGACTTTACCGCATTCTCAAAAGCCAGCATAAGTCTTTCTTCTGAAACCTTTCCCTTTATATGAATCCTCATGGCAATAAGTATGCTTACATCAAAAAGGTCACTTCTTTCAGTTTCTATATTTACCTTCATAGCACTCTCCATTTTAACTTTATAACACTTATATCATTATATATAATTCGTACGCGAACATCCACTGCAAACGAAAAGAAAGGACACTGGTGTTACTCCGTGCCCTTTCTTTTCACTATTCATACATTTTTTAAAAGATTTGATAAAAGAGATTTTAAATTTTGTCTTTCCTCTTGTGTTACATATACTTTATCACTTAAACATATGAATGTGTTAAATATACCGTAAATAATATATGAACAAATTGAAAAAATATTTTAAACTAACCCATTCTCTATTACTCGATTGTTCATATTCTATTCATATTTACATACCCATCGCAACTACACGCCTCAAGTCCATGTATTTTTTTTATGAATAAAACACTTATGGATATAACTGCAAGACAGATTCCTGATACTATTATAACAGCAGCAGATCCAACACCAACACCTCTTCCTGTGTTCTTTCCAATGCTGTCTGCCAGAACTCCTGAAAGTGTAAATGCTACAACATAGCCCATCTGAGATATAAATCCTATCAGCCCCCATGCTCTGCCCTGAAGCTCATCAGGAATATTAGTTCTAGCAAGATAGTCAAGACAATTATTTGCAATTGGAAGTGTGGCAAAGAACAGAAATCCAAACATACTTATCAGATAAATGTTTCTTGTTACTGCAAAACCAGCTACAAATATCCCCGAAAACATAAGTGCCACGCTCATAATCTTTGCATAATTTTTCTTTATCCCACAACCCCCCAGAATCACTCCTGATACAAGCATTCCTGTCGCACATATAGTCTCAGTTATTCCAAGAGTTTTTGAATCTGCGAAGGAAAGAATAAATGGTTCAGCAAGTATCTGAAATGTTCCTAAGAATAATTCTATTGCTGCAGAAACAAGTATCAATAGGAATAATCCTTCCTTGGAATGAATAACCTGCCAACCCTCTTTTAGACTCTTAAAAAATGACTCCTTCTTCTCAATCGGCTTTGATTCAAGTCCATTTCGAACCACAGCTGTAGAGATAATAGTCAGGAAGAAAGTACATATATCTATTATAAGCAAGAGCTTAATATCACTGACCGCAAGAAGAAGGCCAGCTATAAGCGGTGAGAACAAATATCTGGAGCTTCCTGCCATGGAAACAAGACCATTTGCTTTTGAGTATTCCTCTTTTGTCAGCAGGTCGGTGACTGTCGCTGTAAACGCTGGCTGCATAAGTGCTGAGAAACAGGAGCTTACCGCAACTCCCACATATATCTGCCACATTGCAGCTTCTCCACTGAGCATTGATATAAGAATGTATAACACTCCAACCCCCGATAAACCATCGCCTATCATCATAAGGAGTCGCCTGTCATACCTATCGGCCAGCACTCCCGCTGGCACCGACAGAATAAGCATCGGTAAAAATCCGATCAAACTAAGGAGTGCCATTCCAGCTGCACTTCCCGTCTTTTGAAAAATATAAATACCTAAACCGAAGTTTGTAAGACCGCCACCTATGCAGGATATTAGTTCGCCCGCCCATAGCAGTAAAAATTTCTTGTAGTTCTTCGATATCTTCATAGCATCAACTCTTTTCCAAATATATTGCGTATTTCTCGCAAATTCTTTTTTGAATCCTAAGTATTTTTACAATTACCATTTTAGTAGGTTGATACTATAAAGTCTTAATCTAACTCTAGTCTGTTTCTTAATTGATTCTTAAAAAGCATAAAATTATTTGTTATATCTATGATGTAAGTAACAAGAGCTTCAATGACTCCTATACCATTTGCTCATAAAATCCTGGTATTATAGAAGTTGCAAGAATTGTCATTGCCGTCAGCGCATCTATTGCAGCATGTCCTATCATTATCGGAATTGGATTTCTTTTTTTCTGATAGTACCAGCTATAAACCACTGTTAACGGCAGGAATGATATAAATCTGTAAATGATATACCGAGCATCAAAAAGCGTAGGAATAAAGCAGTGCTGTAATGCATAGAAAAATGCTGGCACCAGGATAGCTGCCCATTTGTTATTAATGTAATTAACTCCAATCCCCAGATACAGGCCATCTTCAGCAATCGCAGCACTTATCGGAAGCAGTATTACAATTATTATTGCAACCATTTTTGGTACAGGCTCAACCATCATAGGTGCCATATATGGAATAACTCCGTAGCATATAAATCCCGCAAGATACATTCCTGTAACCCCTACTACAAAGGTGATGATCACAACTATCACAACCTGACTGACTTTAGTCGCTCCCTTCTCGTAGTTTATAAGTTCTCCAAATGACATTCCGCAGTTCTTTGCTATTATTACAAGCATAGCGATAACAAAGAAATTAACAATTGTCGCAACCACTGTCCACCAGTTACTTATATCAGCAACTGCTTTTCCAGCAGCCAATGCACCGATAACAAAAACTAAAATAAATATAACCGAACGAATCGGAAGAAAAAACGGAAGATACTTTTTATCCATTTGTCTGCATCCTTTCTTTTATCAAAAATGCTTCAGAGGCAGTTTTGATCATTGCCATTATCTCTTTCTCAGAAGCTTTAAAAACGCCTGTCGCAACCATAGTCGCAATACCATGTGAATAGATTATTGTATTCTTCATAACCCTGGCAATCTGTTCAAATGAAAGCCCTGTAAGTTCAGCTATGCCTTCAATCATTCCAGCATTTTCCGTCGCTCCTGAAATACTCTTAAGCTCATATGGTTTTCCCAGAGGACTTTCACCCAGATATAAAAACTTGAAGAGGTTTGGTTCCTTAAGTGCCATTTTCACATATGACCTTCCCATATATTCAAAGCCTTCTATTGCATTTAATTGCGTTTCTTGATCTGCCTTTTTAACAGACTTTGGAACAGACTTTTTATCAGCATATTCCTTTGCATATTCTGCAAGAGATATTCTTAGTCCGTCCATATTTTCAAAATGCCACGCTATAGGCTGAGTCGAACAACCTATCTCTGCAGCCAGACTCTTTATATTTACTGATGCATAACCATCTCTAATGAGCATTTTTAACGCTGCATCTAATATTACTTCCTTTGAAACTGTAACCTTACGCGCCATATCCACCTCCTAATTATATAAACACATTTATATAAATCAGTTTATATAATATTATTATCAGCCAAAAATGTCAAGAAGCTAATTACAAATCATCGCCTCAACACAAAAAGGCCTCGTCTCAACAAGACGAAGCCCTTCATAAAACCGTCTATTTATTTTTTTCTTCAACCAGATAGCTTGTATTTACATATCCGGTTCATAGACAGACATTGTCACCACATCACTATTCTTGAATTTTGGTTCACTTTTTAGCCCCTTTAGATATGAATCAAAGAACTCGAGATGCAGTCTGCAGAGATTCTCATGCAGTAAATCCGGATCAAGTTTTCCCACCATGGATTTCATTGGAATCATGTGCTTTGCATCAGCAAAACCAATATGTTTCATATCTCTAAAAAGTGCCTTGTATACAGGCTTGCTGTGACGGATATAAACTCTATTTACCACATTCTCATTATCTTTACAGCTTATCTGCATAAATGGTTTTGTCTGAACATCATTTGAATAATCGCCAAAAAGTCCACCATCAAGATTTATACCGCAGACAAAATCATCATTCCTTGCACAGAGCGCATATGCTGTATCTCCCCCCATAGAATGACCAGATGCACCAATGCCTTTTTCAAAGTCTATCATGTCATTAAGATTCTTCTTCGCATATTCAAGAGCCGCCTCATTATCCTTAATCCACTCAGGAAGTCTACCCATCATAAACTTGCAGTATTTTCTCTGTGCCTCATCAAATTTCTGAGCCAATTCTTCATCTGATCCCTTTGCCTTCATAAGTTTAAACATAGTGATCACACCACCCAGCATAGGCTCATACATTTTCTTTGAAATCATCTTATCATAAAAAACATAGGAACCATCATCAAACTCAGTACATATTCCTTCGTAGCTGTGCCCCACAGAGATAACAACATAACCATGAGAAGCAATATCAATACATAAGAATGAATTTCCCTCTCTGTAGGAAAGCATCCCATGATTAAACATTACAAGCGGAAACTTCTCTCCCGAAATCTTAGGAGCATCCGTATAGCATTCAGAATGATTTGCCTGGGGATCCTTCTTAAAATCCGGTGCTACCTTAAACGCACTCTTAAAGCCCTTCTGCATATTTTCTGACATTGCTGCTGCTTTAGGAAGTCCCTTTACGCTCTCCTTCAAAACCGGATAATAAACCCTTGCAGTTACACTGCGCATATCACTTTGATACGCCACTTCCTTCCTGTCATCCTTAACTGTATATGTAAATGTACCAACAGCATATTCACCAGTAGGCTTAGGAACATTAATCTTCTTCATACTTCAACTCCTTTGAACAAACAAAAAAAACCGTTAAAAATGAATACAGTTTCATTTTATTCATCTGTAACAGGTTTGTCAATATAAAAATGAATATAGTTTCATTTTATATCTTTTTAAGCAATAGTTATCCAAAGTATAAACACGAATCATCCACATCCGTTACACCGGCAAATCCGGTGCAGCTCATTACAAATCTTAGTTCCTTTTGAACTCCCTTGATAAAGTTAACAACGCCCTCTGTTCCATACTCTTCAAGTGCCGGAAGCATTGCCCTTCCAACTGCAGCCACATCTGCCCCCAGCGCAAGCGCCTTATATACATCTGCTCCGCTTCCTATTCCACAGTCTACGATTATCTTAACATCTCGCCCTGCCAATGCATCCTTTATCTCAGGAAGCACTCTCATCGGCGGAACTGCATATGGAAGTCTTCCATGGTGATGACTAACTATTATTGCCTTCGCTCCAATATCTGCACATTTAACTGCATCTTCAGAACTAAGTACTCCCTTAACGAAGAATGGAAGTTTTGTAGAATCAACATATGACTGGAGCATATCCGTTGTTTGTACAGCCATCTTTTCTCCGACAACCACATCCGCTCCCTCTTCACCAAAGATATGATCTATGTCCATGCCTATTCCAAATGCGCCTGCTTCATCTGCAAACTGCATCTGATCTCTCACCTTACCATTATCCGCATAAGGTTTAACTATCCTGACCGTCTTCGCTCCTGTGGAAATGATCTTACCAAAGTCATCATTTTCCATCATACCGACAAAGTTAAGAATATTCAGCTCTTTTGCTGCTATAGAATATTCCTCAAGTCCCGTCTTCTCTCGTCCATTTAAACTCTTCAAATGCGAAAAAGCAGGAGTCATTACCGGCATAGAAAAGCTGTCACCAAGGAAATCAATCGTTGTATCTGCTACAACCGAATCTATGAGCCTTTCTTTTATTAAAATGCTATCCATATAACGAGCAGTAATTTCATTTGCATCTGATATTCTTTTGTATTCCATTCATCTTCTCCTTATTAAAAGACTCTTCACTTTAAAAGATTATTCACCTTAAAAGATTCTTCACTGCCGGCTCCTTAGAATGACAAGCCTTGATTCTTAGCCGTCTCCTGCACAACCTTCAGATATTTAATATATTCTTCGTCTGTATCAAGATGTTCCACAATTATAGGCATGTCGCTGTCTATCTCATTCATTTTTTTCATATAATAACCAAGTGGAAATTCTCCGCATCCAGGAGCGCATTCCTCCAGCTGCAAGGTGTACTCCTCCTTCAGATGCACATCCTTAATATGACAGCTCTTTATCCTGTCCCCAAGAAGTTCAGCACATTCATCAACAAACTCCTCAGCATTAAAATATCTGTCTGCCGAATTTGTCATATTGATAATATCCATATGAACTGCAAACCTGTCACGATCCACTTCTTCAATAAGTTTCAGGTAATCCTTAGGTCCGGTCGGAATCATCCACGGCATCGGCTCCAAAGTAAAATACGTATTCTTCACATCTGCACGGTCAATAATTTCTTGAACCATCTTTACCGTAAGCTTTCTCGCCTCTTTTGAGAAGTTCTCTTTATAATGGCCATCCCATCTTGGACCAAATGCACCAGCTACATTTACTGCACATCTAGCCCCCAGGTAATCTGCAAGGCGAAGCTGTTCAACGCAGTAATCCATATTATTTTTTCTTTCTTCCGGATCCTGCGAAAGTGCATTACGCCATATCCCGACTTCTGCTATCTGTAGTCCATATTCAGTTGCCGCATTTTTATAGCTATCAATTCTGCCAATAGGCTCACTGCTTTGAACAGGAAACACTACTGTCCTACAACCTAATGCAACCTGCTTCTCTGCCCACTCCCTTGCCGATGAATGCTGAAGTGGTGATGATGTACCAAATCTCATACTATTATCCCTCTAATAAGACTTTCACTTATTATTTTTCATTTATTAATCTTTATTTAGAATTTATTATTTTTCAATTAATCAAGAATCTCAGAAGCTTCCTTCAGCAACTCAATAATTGGAAGACGCTGTGGACATACGCCCTCACACTGACCACATGCTATACAGGCAGAAGCCCTTCCACTTCTGGAAACAAGTCCCGAATAGAAATTCTTTGATCTCCAGTCATCAGGATATCTTCGAAGTGTATTGATGGTTCTAAATACATCAGGAATGCTGATACTCATCGGACAGCCAGGTGTACAATATTTACATGCCGTACATCCAATCTGAGGAATCCTAAGTATTTCATCTGTCACCTCATCAACTATCTTCTTTTCTTCATCTGACAGTGGTTCGAAATCTGTAAATGTTCCAATATTATCATCCATCTGTTCTTCAGCTGACATACCTGAAAGAATAGTCATTACTCCCGGAAGTGAGCCTACAAATCTGAGAGCCCAGGAAGCTATGGATTTATCAGGTCTTACAGCCTTCATCTTTTCTTCAAGCTCAGGAGCAAGATTAGCGAGCATTCCTCCTCTAATAGGTTCCATAACAATTATTGGAATATTTCTCTCATGAAGAATATTATACAGTTCCTCAGACCTTACTACAGGATTAGTTCTGTCTAGATAATTAAGCTGAATCTGAACAAACTCAACCTCCGGATGCTTATCCAGAACCTGTTCAAGAAGTTCAGGACTACCATGATAAGAAAACCCAAAATGACGAATCTTTCCCTCTTCCTTTTTCTTCAGCCCCCAGCTGAAGCAGTCATACTTCTCGTAGGTATCATAATTTGAACCATCCTCAATGGAATGAAGAAGATATAAATCAAAATAGTCTACACCAGCTCTTTCACACTGCTCTTCAAAAATCCTATCCACATCCTCAGGTTTCTTAATCTCCCAGGCCGGAAGCTTTGTTGCGATCATGAAGCTGTCTCTTGGATATCTCTTAACCAGAGCCTCCCTAGCCGCAACCTCAGACTTTCCGCCATGATAAACATAAGCCGTATCAAAGTAATTCATATCCATCTGCATGTATTTATCAACCATTCTCTTTACATGCTCTATATCAATTTCACCATCTTTTTCAGGCAGTCGCATAAGCCCAAAACCAAGCTTCGGCATCTTACTTAAATCAATACTCATCTCAAATACCTCCTCATTGAAAAAACAACACACCGATAGTTATCCCCGAGCACTACATACCAAGCCGAAAGTTATAACGATCACTTTTAATAAAATCAAAAATGCAGTGATGATATTCACCACTGCATACATTGTATAAATTATCATTTACAAAAGAAAGCAAATACTTATAAAGTTTTGACCAATTTTTGCGGAGTGAGCTCTGCTATTTCCTCTTGTGACATAATCCCCTTTTCCAAAAGTGCTTCTGTCATTCCATTTTCAAGCATATAATCCACTCCAACCATCTGCATGATCGTTATAGCTTCAATCATCTTCTGCCCACGACGCTTTGTTAATGAATATTCTACATGGAGCGGATAGCCTTCAAATGATTTCTTTTCCACAAGTCCGAACTGTATAAGCTCTTTTAACTGTTCAAGGAGCATCTTCTGATTTATCCCCTCAATTTCTCTTTCTAATTCAGCCAGTCCCTTGGGACCATCCTTCATCTGATATAGAATTATTGTCTTCCACTTCCCTTTGATGATATCATGAACAATCTCCAGAGGGCAGGTATAGTCATCCCTTATTTTCATAGATAATTCTCCAGTTTAACTACTTCCGCAAAGCCGTCGGCAAGGGCTGCCATATATACGGCATGCACAGTTTCTGCATCTATCTTCTTCCCGTTAAATTTTAGCGCCTGAGTTGTGCAAGCATCCTCAATCAACGTCACTTCATACCCATAATCTTGACATGCCCTAACCGTTGTGTCAACACACATATGCGACATCATACCTGCAACAACCAGTCTTTCTATCCCCTCTGCCTTCAGATATTCATTTAGTCCTGTCCCAAGAAATGAATTAGGGAAATCCTTCTGAAAAACTTTCTCTGTTTCAAGCGGTTTTACTTTCCTATGAATTCCCAATAGGATATCAAACTTATGCTGGATATGAATTACTGTTTTTCCTTCTTCTCTAAATCTGACAAGAAGCTCTGCCGCCTTGTCTGCAGCATCGCAGGGATTATGCAGGAACAGCGGTCCTGGTGTAAAGTAAATATCCTGAATATCTATTAAGAGTAACGCTTCTTTTTTTATTTTTTTATCATGCCCTTTTGTCTGATTATTTGTTTGATTTTTTGTTTGATTTTCCATTCTAACTCACCTCCTGTCATAAGAATAACTTAATTTACAGCAAATGAGAATTACCCACTTTTTTGTGGGTATAACATATTTTTTACACTATCTATTTTTCCACTCCGAAAGCAGCTTTTCATACACTTCTACAGTTTCCTCTCCGGTCTCGCCACTCAGGTAGTAGGTCTGTCCATCATAGCTAAATGTAATATAATTCTTTGACTCCAGATTCAGGAATATAATGCTGTCCCCCTGTTCATCCACAGTAAATTTCCCCTTATACATAGGTTCCATATCATATCCACTCTGCTTATGAAGATTTAGTTTTTGCGACTCTGTTCCCAGGGTTGGTTCATCCATATCGCTGATTGGAATAACATAGTCATCCTTCATCTGGTGACAGATGACATTTCCATCTTCAATACGAAGCGACATAGGCGTCTTGCTCAGAACACCTATATAGATAAGTGATATAAATGTTCCAACAAGTATCAGCACCGCAATCACACCAAATGCTTTTCCTGCCGGATGAGCCATATTGATTGTAGCACCAACTCCAATTCTTTTCGCAACATTCAGTCTTTTATCATTCGTATTATAATAAAACTGTCCCAGTATCCAGTTATCATCATCATCCACATCAATAGTGGTTTCTTTTTTGTATCTTTTTTCTATAACTGACTGTCTTTTATAAAATACAACTACGCCAGCCAAAATAGCCAGCATATAAACAGTACAAAAAGCCATATAAAGCATCTCCGTGCCACAGAAGCACATACAGATTATCATTACGATAATGCTTATCGTATTTATCCAGGCAAATAGAACACTCATATCAGCCATATTTTTTTTCTTTGCTCTGTTATAATTCATATTGATGTCGCTGTCTTCTGATATCACTTCATTCCTAAATCTATCCATCATAACAGCAATAGGAATAAACATAAGTCCCACCAGCAGAAATGCCCCAGACATTCCAGTCATAAGATTAATCTTATATGCCTTCTGTCCGTCCAGTATTCCATGCAGATTTACTACACCTAATGAACTAAGCAGAGCAGCAATAAAGAACACTGCAGACAGTATATTTGGCACAATTATCTTTGATATTTTCAGTGCATGAACCGATCCTGCATTCTTAATATCTGTATATGTTACACCTTTCCTAGAAACAAGTCCCAGCTCTGCCTTAAGACTTTTCATCTCACCGTTCCCCTTCATAAGAGGAATCATCAGCAGAATAATATCCAGCAGAACAAAGACCGACCAGGTTATCATATTAATTATATAATCCGGAATACAGCAGATTGCCAGCATAATAACAAAAGAACAGATAAGTATAATACCTGCCTGTTTTCTACATTCTGCCGTTATCTCATCTATCCTGACCGCTGTATTCTCTTCTTTAAATGCTGCACGGTTTGTAATACCAAATATATACTTCTTCTCTCTCCATTTTTTAGGATATTCAAAGAAAAAGATTATTAATGCTGTCGGCACCATAATAGCAATCATCACTATGTCTAATATTAATTTCATCTATATTCCTTTCTGCAAGATTCTTCTACTATCATCCTTAGAACTCAAGTTCGAAGGATATTAACCAAGACACTATTACATACATCGATGTACTAGCCTTTATAAAAAGATTTCACCAGCTTAATAATCTCATCCTCAGACACTCCGGAAATCCGTGCCTCAGATACAATGCGTTTCAATTCATTTTTATTCTCATCGCTTATCATTCCTGATTTGCTGATATTATCACGAACCCTTGCACCATTCTTTCTATCAGTTAGTATGTACCCTTCAGACTTGAGCAGCTGATAAGTCTTGCTGACGGTCATGGTATTGATACCCATTTCTAGAGCGAGCGCTCTCACAGTCGGAAGCTGTTCTCCAGGAGACAGTTCCCCCGATGATATTCCCATAACTATTTGATTTCGAATCTGCATATAAATGGGCACATCCGAGTAATCATCAATCTTTATAACCATAAATATATCCTCGCATTTTAATCCTTACATAGCTTCAGTACCCTCAGATAACTCAGCCCTGCAAGCACTGCATAAATCATAATAAATATCACAGTAACAACATTTGAATTAATCATAGTTCCAAGAAAAACTGTACCTGCCATAAGTGCCATAGTTACAAACATGTTAGGCAGCAAATAAATAGTAACTGCAGCTCCCTGCTTTACAACCTCAACTTCATTTTCCCAGTCGAGACGCATATGCCTTATTCCACAAACACAGCCCCAAGTCGTTGAAAATGAACAAAGAACAAGTCCAAGTATAACATAAAGCACCATATTTAAAAATGGCACTCCGGCCGAAATGCTGAATGTTACAGTTGTAAACATCGCAAATGGAACTGTAAGCATCATATTAAACAGCATCTTCCCCTTATACAAATTTTTCTTGCTGATTGGAAGACTCTGTACAATCCAGTAATTCTTTCCCTCAAGAGAAGGAGTCATGGTTGTAGTTGATGCCATTCCAATAAACAGATATATAATAAACGGAATTGCAGGAAACAGCATCTCCTTTGTCAGTGGTGCGCCCTTGAACATTTTATCGATCAGCTTATCTACATCTACAAAGAGTACAGCTATACCAGTAATCAGACAAAACAGTTCTCCCATAGATGCATTTGTCATATAAACTGTGGAGCCTGTCATTCTTTTAAATTCCTTGAAGGCAATAGTTCTTATTACACTTCTTGCTTTCCTCTCCTCCATGACAAATGTTTTCGAGCCCGAGTGCGACTTCATAGCTGAATTAATTTTCCTGTATGATACTCCAACCATTGTAAAAACCACCACGAAAATAATAAGAGATACCACCACAAGAAGAAGCATATATAAGATGTTAAAGTCATTTACCATCCCTGTGAACCATTTCACCGGAATATAATACTTTCCAGCATTATCAGTTGCTGAAGATATACTCTGCATAAACTCCGCAGTTTTATTGTTCCTGAACATATCTTCCAGGAAGAATCTGCTTCCAAAAATCAGAACGATAATAATAAAAGTAACAATACTCTGCACCACAGTTTTATTCTTAAATCCCGAACCAATCTTTGCGATAATAAATCCCAGAAATGAAGCTGCAACCATTGGAATAAGTGGAAGAAACAGCGTCGAAACCGCCCACATCAGATATACAGGCACTGAAGCTTTACTGTATACTCCATAAACTATCATCATTGATATTGATACACTAAAATACCAAGGCAGACTTTTCAGATACATATATAGGAACTTGCACGCAGCTACCTCGCTTGGTTTAAATGGAAGAGACATCAGCATATCGTATTCCTTAAAATTGAAAATATATCCATTTACCTTAAGGAATGTCAGGAAGAAGCCAAGTACAGAAATTACCAGCGCACACATGACAGGAATGGAATCAGTAAGTCCGTACTTTCCATAACCAATACACTGAGCAACAGAATATACCATAAGCATCATATAGAGAACAGCCATACCAATAGCATTTCCCACTATCCTGCCTCTCTTCTTCTTATCTTTGCAGTTTTTATATGTATTCCACTGACTTGTGGAAAGCATTAATGTTCTTAACAAAACTGAGACTCTTTTCATCTCCAGCCTCCTTATTAATTTATGTCATAAGATCCTTCGCTTCGCTCAGGATGACATATATTTTTAGCCCTCATTGACACAAAGATTTTATCCTTCAATCGACTCCAGGAACACATTCTCCAGAGACTCACCATGAGTAAGTTCCTCCATGGTTCCTGACGCAATAATCTGTCCATGTTTTATAATAGCAACTTTGTTACAAAGCTTTTCTGCAACATCCAGCACATGAGTTGAAAAGAAAATAGCTGTACCATTTTCACATTTCTCTGCCATTATCTGCTTAAGTGTAAAGGACGCCTTTGGATCAAGTCCTACAAATGGCTCATCCAGCACCATAAGCTTAGGCTCATGTATCAGAGCTGAGATGATTGCAAGCTTCTGCTTCATTCCATGAGAATATGAGCTTATTAAATCTCCCAGGGAATCTATTATCTCAAATCTATCGGCATATTCTTCTATTCGCTTGGTTCTATCTGCCGAACTGATGCCGAATACATCAGCTATAAAATCCAGGTACTGGATACCTGTTAGATTCTCATATAGATCTGGATTATCCGGAATATAAGCAGTCACTTTCTTACACTCCAACGGCTCATCTTTTACCGAATGTCCATCAATATAGATTTCTCCCTCAGTGAAATCCAGAACTCCAACAACTGCCCTTATGGTGGTAGACTTACCTGCGCCATTATGTCCGATGAAACCATAGATATCTCCACTCTCTACAGTAAGGCTAACATTATCCGCAGCCTTCTTTCCTTCGCCATATGTTTTCGAATAATTTTTAATTTCTAAGATAACCTTTGAATTCATATTTCTGCCTTTCTAAGTTTCTTTATCCCGTCTCTATCTTGCTCAGTATGACATTTTTTTGAATATTCTTTTATACTTTTAGGATGACATTTTTTCATTTTCCTTAAGTACAAGAGCACCCATGATGATTGCTGCTGCTACAAATGGAATAACACTAATTAATCCAAATGAAAATGGTCCAAAAACAAATAGTTTATCAATTCTTTCAACCTGACTGCCATCTAGAAGCATAACATATAATGTTGTAACACCATTAATTGCCCCGTGGAAAAGAGCTGGATACCAGATGCACTTTGTTTTGTCATATATAATCTCATGCATTATTCCAAGCGCTATACAAGCAATTGTAAATGCTGCAAGTCCAAAAACAGGTGCACCGATATAGTTCTTACCATATTCATATCCACCAAAGATCATCGCCGGGAAATGAAATGCCGCCCATATAATTCCACCAAGAAGCCACGCCTTAACTCTGCTCATACCTTTCATAAGTTCAGGATACAGGAAACCTCTCCAGCCAACTTCCTCGCCGATACCTGTAAGCATATTTATAAATGGAACCTCAACAATACACATTACGATGCTAAGAAGGAACATTGTCTTCATATCCATACCAGATTCATTTATTTGGCTCATGGCAGCTTCTGCATCCATTCCTACAGACTCATAAACCTTAATCAAATATGAACCATCCATAGAATACAGATCAGGAAATACTATAAAGAACAAAATCCAACCGAGAATAGCACAAACCGTAGGCAGAAGTATAGAGAGAAGCAACCATTTTATATTACCCTTGAACTTAGGTTTCCAGCCCATCCCCTTAAAGTCAGCCTTCAAGAAAAATGCCACTATCATCGGAATAAACATTGAGATAACCAAGCTTCCCCTAAATGCAAAGAGCCCCTTTGTACCTCCTAGTTTATCCTGAAGAATCGCTCCAATTATCTGAAGCGCCCAAACTATTCCATATACGATTGCCACAAACTTAATAACTTTCTTCTTATCCATCTCTAAATCCTTTCGCCAAGATGCTTATATTGTATCACTTGTATTGTTTGTATTACTTGTTATAATACAGATAATACTACTAAGCATTATTCTTGTCAAGGATTTTCGTATGCGCAGCTATCAGCACCTAATCAATAAAAAGGGACTCCACTTCAAGCAAGCTTGAGGGAATCCCCTTCTTTCCGACTGGTCACTTTGTGACCACTGTATATTCTAATGAGTTTGGCTCGTTATCACTCTATCTCAACAACAACAACCATCGGATTATAGCCTCTGGCTTTAATAAGCTCGGCATCAAATTCCATAACCTTCTGTCCCTGTTTTACTACATCTCCTTCTGACACTAGAACCTTAAATCCCTCACCACCTAGTTTAACGGTATCAATACCTACATGGACCAGTACCTCACGATTTCCATCTTTAAATGAGACAGCATGTTTTGTATTTGCAACTACTGAAACAGTACCTTCAAGTGGTGAATATATAATTCCTTCTGACGGCATAATACCGTAACACTCTCCCAGAACCCCAGTTGAAAATGTCTCATCTGGGATTTTTTCCATAGGGATTACTTCCCCTTCAGCAGGAGCTTTAACTTCTTCAATTATCTCTTCACATAATCTTTCCAGCTCATCAGCCACATACTGAACAGCAGTTCCAACTACCACCTGTACTGAATTCTTACCAGTCTTTATTACACCAGATGTTCCGGCAGACTTTATCACCTTTTCATCTATCAGAGAGGTGTCCCGCACCTCCAGGCGAAGTCTAGTTATGCAGCTATCAACCGAGATAACATTTCCAGCCCCTCCAAGGCCTTTCAGAATCCCCTCAGCTTTCTTCAAATATTTATCAGAGTTGTCATTTTCTTTATCAGACTCTTTTTTAGACGCTTTATTAGACTCTTCAATAGACACTTCATTAGACTCTTCATCTATATCACCCTCAATACCTGAGAGCAGGAAATCCCATTTTAAGGTTGCAAGACGGAATGTAAAATAGAAGATTGCAAAGGTAAATATTCCAAGGGGAATGATAAGCAGCGTCTTCTGTGCTGCCGGAAGTGACGATGAGAATATAAGATCTGTAATTCCTCCTGAAAAACAGAATCCAGCCCTGAAACCAATCGTAACTGTAATAAATGTGATAATTCCATATAACAAAGAATAGAGAATATAGAGAACTGGAGCAAGAAATACAAATGAGAATTCAAAGGGTTCGGTAACTCCACAAACAAAGGAACAAACTGCACAGGATATCATGATTCCGATTACTTTTTTTCTTTTTTCCGGCTTTGCACTTCTTACCAGTGCCAGTGCAGCGCCAGGAATACCAAACATCATACAAGGGAAAAATCCAGACATATACATTCCAAGAGACCAGGAAACATCCTCCGATGTCTCTCCTGCCCAGAAATGAGTCAGATCCCCAAGTCCTATAGTATCAAACCAGAATACATTATTTAATGCATGATGAAGACCAAGTGGAATAAGAAGTCTATTTAGAAATGCATAGATTGCTGCACCAAATGCGCCAAGAGATGCAATCCATTCGCCTGCGGAAATAAGTCCCTTAAATAGAACAGGCCATACAAATAAAAGAACAGCTGACACAAGTATAGATACAAGCCCTGCTATAATAGCAACACATCTTTTTCCGCTAAAGAAGGAAAGCCAGTCCGGAAGCCTTGTATTATGAAAGCGGTTGTAGCAGGTTGAACCGATAACTCCTGCAAGAATACCTATAAACGGATTCTCTATCTTTGAAAAGGCAAGCAGCATATTTTCATTAAGTAATGATGCCGGAAGAATCGCTTCCACAGTACTGGCACTGAGAAGTGTTGTCAGCATCAGCCATGACGCAAGAGCCGCGACAGCACCGGTTCCGTTATTCTTCTCCGACAGACCCACTCCAACACCAATTGCAAACAGCAGTGCCATATGATCAATAAGAGCTCCACCCGCCTTGACCAGAAAGAGTCCGATGTGCGCTGCCACCCCGGTCATCTCGCCCCCCTGCATGGCAGCTGGACACAGAAAATATCCTAAGCCCATTAACAGTCCACATATCGGAAGACACGCAACTGGAAGCATTAGAGCCTTTCCTAACCTCTGCATATATTTCATATATTCCTCAGCCTCCCTTATAGAGTTATATATAAAATATAACATACTCATTTTTAAAAGTGCAAATAGAGACCACTATACACCTAGATCCTCTTTGAGACCGCTGAGTCCCAGATAATGGTAGTAAATCAAATGTTTTAAATGAGTATTTATGCCTTCCTCATCACTATGCTTAAGGAGTATTTCCGTTAGTCCAAATATAAGAAGCTTAGATATCAGCTCTTTTGTACTTTCATCATCTATTGGACAAGCTTCTACGAACCTTGCTATTATTGTCTGTTCTATCATCTTCCTGTCCGTACCGCTTTCTGACCGGAGCGCGATAAGCATCCCCATCCGATGTTCACAAAACAGCTTTGCCAAAATTGGCGTTATCTCTTCGCACTTCTCCGGGGTATATTTCCCAATAAAATCAGGTGTAAAAAAGATTGACATAGTACTGGTAACCGCCTGTCTGGCAGGTCCCACCAAGGCTTCGTATATCTCTTCCTTAGATTTGTAATACCTGTAAATGTTACTCTTACTGATGTAGCATCTGTCCGCAATCATCTTGAGTGATGTATTTTCATAACCATTTTTAATAAAAAGTCGCTGAGATACTGTAAGTATCTTATTCTGTATATCATCTTTTTTAACCTGCATACTTTACGCTCCTATTATATTCACGAACAAAAGATCATTCAAAAAGATTATTCAAAAAGATTATTCAAAACCTTTTCAAATTCTATTTCATATTTTTCCACTCACTCTTGAATTAGTCTATATGCCGAAACCTTTTTCATTCTTCCCGACATTATAAAACTGAATATAAACACCATTACTGTTACGGCTATTGCCGGTATCGTTACCAGTTCAGGTCTCACAATCAGGTGTGAACTCCTTATACCAAACCCTCCCAGAACTAGTCCGAATAGTGGATTGATAAAGAAATATCCTACTACCGCTCCTATAGCACTGGCAAAAGCCGCTGCCGGAATCAGCGACAACGAAAGCTGAAGTCTCAACTGATTGCTGGTAAAACCGAGAGCCTTCTTAATACCAAATTCCTTTTCCCTCTTAACAAAGATACTCTTAAGAAGCAGTCTTATAACAAGCAGTATGATCACAATATTTGTAAGTACCAGAACAAAAACCACGAAGCCTATAGCATAAACTGGTGCATTTTCCTTGCTGTGCTGATATTTGTAATTATTCTCTGTATCAGTGATATTTTCGTCCCCCAGCGCCTTACCCTTCTTTAATACATCATCCACCTTTTTCTCATCAGCATCCTTAACTGCTACTCTGATATATTCATAGCAGATATTTACCCCCAGTTCCTCAGCAGCACCTTCTGTCACATATAGCCTGTTATTGAGCGCCGACTGTTGAAGACCTGTAATTTTAAACCTCTTTGTCTTTCCACCATAGGAAGCCTCTATCGTATCACCAATCCCCAGTCCTAATTCATCAGCAAGTGTACTTCCAAGAACCGTTTCATCATCCTTTTCAAACATCCTGCCCTTATACAGATCAAAGCTGAGAGCAGCAGGGTTGTTGGTGTAACAAAGATTCGTTTCCTTATCACCGATATATGCATAATAAAGAGCAATTGCGTAATAATCATTTTCCGGATCTGCCTTCTGCAGCCTGTCCATAGAATCTCCGACCGCCTCAGCCGAAGCATCTTTAACATAGAAATATCCGTCTGCAACATCTCCCATTACCATACGCTGAAACTTAGAAATATCTACCTTTGTATTATAATATAACACTGCCGAAAAAGCCGTTATAAATGCAACTGCTAATATAATACATACTATCACAAAGCTCTGTACCGGCGTCTGGAGAAAAGTTTTAAGTGCAAGAAGTATATTAACTTCTCCCCTTGTTTTAGCCATAGGCATATGATTTTTCTTCAGCTTCATGGACGAAAAACCGAAACGAAGTGCATTTGCCGGATGCAGATTACGAATTCTTGCAGTTGAGAAAAATACGGTAAGTGTTATAACTACCAGAACTCCGACAAAGATTGCGATGCTAAACTCCGGCATAAATCTATTCTTCCAGATAAGACCAGTTATCTCTCGTATTATCTTCTGTTCTAACACGGGATATACCACATAGGATATTCCTATCCCAATAAATGATCCAAATGCACCAACCAGCATATACTCTGCCATAAGTGACATTCTAATCTGTGCCACTGTATATCCAACCGCCTTAAGAGCACCAATATTTGTCACATCTCTATTGATATTGTTGTTTATAGTAAAGACTATTATTATTATGCAGATAATCAGGATAAGTGCCGCAAATGCTCCCATAAATCCTGCAAGTATATTTGCTATAGAAACATAGGCTCCCGCTCCCTCGTGGTTTGTAAATCCATCAGCAGGGAGATGAAGATCCTCAGCCAATGAATCCTTAGTCTCCTTAAGACTTTTGTCAACATCATATCCATCTTTCACATGTACTGTCACTATCTTATCGCAGATAACATCAGCACCTTCTTTTAGAGCCTCGTCCCTGTCTTTTATAAGCTTATCAAACTCATCATCTTCTACCATGGCTGAATAGTAAGTTTCAAATGAACCCATAAAGAGATGCTGATATATTCCAGCGACAGTATATTCATATTCGCCCTGCTCAGCCTTGATATAAACCTTGTCTCCAACTGACAGGTTATTGCTATATGCCGTCTTGATATTTAAATACAGCTTTGCACCAGGCACTGTGTCATCTCTATCCGCGAAAACAACAGCATCATTTAACTTCTTATCATCCACATTCTGAATCATAAGATAATCCTGAGTTTTCCATTTACCATCCTCATCAGCTTTCATCTCATATGATTTGAAACTGACCACATCTGACATGTAATAGGACTCAACGTAGTCAGCCTCATCAAAATACTTCTCGATATCATCTTCGGAATCTGGTACAAAATAAGATGCAATAAATGATATATAATCTGACAGCTTAGTTTCTTCCACATACTCATCATACAAGTTCTGATATTTTGAAGCCATAAGACCAATATTCATCAGGAAGGTTGACAGTATCATGATCATAAGAAATATAGTCAGAATTGTGCGGTCTTTTCTTATGTGAGACTTTATTAATTTAATCATCGTTTCTCCTTTCCAGGTTAATCATAATATATCCTCATTCCATCTGGATTCACTGAACCCTTGGCACTTTCGTGCCTTATCCTTGTTTTTATTACCATCCCATCTCTTCTAAGAATGCTCTTAATTTCTGATGTCTTTCTTTATCGCCACTTACATACCTGCCAAGATTACATTCCCCTAGGATTCCGCCATCTTTTAGATATATGATTCTGTTGCCTCTTCTTGCCGACTTGATATCATGTGTGACCATTACCACCGACTGACCTGTCTCATTTATATCCGTGAGCACGTCCAAAACTGCCTTTACACCTGCACTATTCAGAGCACCTGTAGGTTCATCAGCAAACACTACATCCGGATCATTTATCAGCGCCCTTACCATAGCGCATCTCTGAGCTTCTCCTCCTGACATCTGTGATGAAAACTTTTCTGTCATATCAGGTGTAATTCCCACTCTGTTAAAAAGTGTTGTTGCCTTTCCCTTCAGCGCCCTCTGCTTCTGACCCGTCAGCATTCCTGTACTGATTACATTATCCATGACACTCATGCTGTCAATAAGATGAACCTGCTGAAAAACAAACCCACAATGTCTTCTTCTAAAAACTGCCAGCTTATCGTCATTCATTTTCGTTATATCTTTGCCACAGTAGGTAATCTTCCCACTAGAAGCCTTATCCATTCCCGAAAGAGAATAAAGCAGTGTCGACTTTCCAGCTCCCGAAGAACCCATAATAACTGTGAAGTCCCCCTTATATATTTCCAGATTAAGATTATCTATAATCGTCTGCTTCTTCCCTCCAACGGAGAAGCTTTTTTCTAATTTACTTGTTTCAATGATTATATCTTTACCTGCCATTTTGTCCTCCTTATTGTTCAACAACCATTGAAGATTTTTCTCTGCGTGTGCCCCATTCGAGAACCACCTCCAATTATTCGATACAAAAGCGACCGTGTACACAAGAAGAAAATAGCATTATAACAGCCCCATTTCAATAGTTTCGCATCAATAGCGACCACTAATAGAAACCGTTCCGCTTTTACGCAAAAAAAACAGGCCCAAAATGCACAGCTTTTGTTTTTTATAAAGCATGCATTTTGGCCCTGTCCCCATTTACACATTACACTCTTAGCGCACGGGTTGCATTTAATACTGCAAGTACCATAACACCTACATCTGCGAAGATTGCAATCCACATATTCGCAAAACCCAGCGCACCAAGTATGAGGCACAGTACTTTAACTGTAATCGCAAACGAAATATTCTGTTTTACTATCTTCAGTGTCTTTCTTGATATCTTCATAGCCAGTGATATCTTTGCTGGATCGTCATCCATAAGGACTATGTCTGCAGCCTCTATCGCAGCATCCGATCCCATAGCTCCCATGGCAATTCCTATATCCGCTCTTGCAAGAACTGGCGCATCATTTATTCCATCACCAACAAATGCCAGCTTTTTTTGTTCACTCAGCAGTTTCTCAACTTCATTTACCTTATCACCCGGCAGGAGTTCTGACTTATACTCCGAAACTCCAACTCTTTCTGCCATGACTTTGGCCGCCTTTTCAGTATCGCCAGTAAGCATCACTGTTTTTATCCCCTGTGATGCCAGCCCCTTCATAGCTTCAGCACTTGTTTCCTTCAACTCATCAGCTATCACTATACATCCCAGATATTTTATCTGATTATTAATCTCGACACCATTTTGCACCACAGAATGCCCATTCAGCATACTCTCAGCAACATATACGACTGTTCCTTCATCATGTTCCTCAGAAATATCCACTCCAACCATTTTCATGAGTCTTAGATTTCCGGCAAATATTTTAAAATGAACCTCTTCACCACTGCTCATCTTCTTATCCACTGACTCAACCACGCCGTCAGGAGATTCTTTATAGTTTGCCACAGAACCATCAGGAAGCTCCTTATACTTTACAGAAATCCCGTGACCAGCTATTTCTTCCACATCATAGATAAGGCTATGATTAATTTCATTTTTAAATTCATTCTTATATGCTCTTAAGATTGATTCTGCTATAGGATGATTGGAAGAACTTTCAGCCTGTGCCGCCCTTTCAAGAAGATAATCTCTTGAAATATCACCATTTGTATAAATACCCTGCACCTCAAACACTCCCTTTGTGAGGGTTCCTGTTTTATCAAATACTATTGTCTCTGTGTCTGCCAATGCTTCAAGATAATTAGACCCCTTAACCAGTATTCCTTTTGAAGATGCGCATCCAATTCCTCCGAAGAAACTGAGAGGAACTGAAATAACTACAGCGCATGGACATGATATAACTAGAAATGTCAGCGCTCTCATCAGCCATACCAGCCAGTCAGCAGGCATCCCCAGCACCAGCCGAATCACTGGTGGAAGAAGGAATAACGCAAGAGCCGAATAACAGACAACAGGAGTATAATACTTCGCAAACTTGGAGATAAAGTTCTCTGCCTTCGCTTTTCTCATACTTGAATTCTCTACCAATTCAAGTATCTTCGAAACAGTAGAATCTTCAAATTCTTTAGTAGTTTCTACCTTGATCTGTCCTGTAAGCGAAATACATCCACTGATTATCTCTTCACCAGGATGTGCTGCTCTTGGCACCGACTCACCAGTAAGTGCGCTAGTATCAAGGCTTGTATCACCATCAATAATTATTCCATCAATAGGCACCCTCTCTCCAGGATTTACAACTATGACTGTACCTATTTCAACATCGTCAGGATCCTCTTCTGTGATAGTACCATCCTCATGAATTACATTGGCCACCTCTGGACAGATATCCATAAGATCAGCTATATTCTTACGACTCTTTCCAACAGCAATACTCTGGAACAGCTCTCCTATTTGATAGAATAGCATAACAGCCACTCCCTCTCGGAACTCTCCAGTTCCAATAGCACCTATAGTAGCAATAGACATGAGAAAGCATTCATCAAACACTTGTCCATTACGAATGTTCTTTGCAGCCTTCAGAAGTACATCATATCCCACAACAAAGTATGGAATCAAAAATGCAATCAGTTCTGCCCACCATGGTACCTTAGCTATATGAAATCCCACCGATAAACCAACAACCAGTATGAGGGATACAATACATCTTATTAAGTTATTCTTCTGTTTTTTTGTCATAACAACCTCTAACATAATCAAAGCTTCAATAAATGCTATAAAAAGTCACTTATCAAAGCTCTGAAAATATCATCATAAACCATATTATAATATTATTTTAATCTATAAAGATTTCAAAATCATCTTCTATCTTCTTGCAGTTTTCACGAGCCTGACGAATTACTGTATCAGGATCAACTCCATCCTCAAACTCAACCTTGCACTTAAGTGTCATAAAGCTGAGAGTTGCATCCTTAATACCTTCTGTTTTCTTAATAGCTTCCTGCATTTTCTCTGCACATGCCGCACAGTCTACATCTACCTTGTAAGTTTTCTTCATAATCTTTAAGTCCTTTCTATATATCCTTTCTATTATTGATATAATATGTTAATTTTATTACAAATCTACTCTTCAAGATGTTCCATGCCTAGATTAAGAATCGATCTCACATGATCATCATCAAGAGAATAAAATATGCTCTTTCCATCTCTTCTAAATTTCACAAGTTTTGAGTCCTTAAGTATCCTGAGCTGGTGGCTGACTGATGACTGGCTCATTCCCAGTATATTTGAAATATCACCAACACAGAGCTCATTATCAAAAAGTGAATATAGAATTCTAATCCTTGTTGTATCTCCAAATATTCTAAACAGGTCGGCCAGATCATATAGATACTCATCATCTGGCATATTCTTGGCAACATTTGCTGCCGCTTCACCATTCTTAACTATCTCATTATTCTTGATTTCTTCTTTTATATTATCTTTAGTATCTTCTTTCATATCTTTTATAACCCCTTTATTCATATGTTCGATTGTTCATATGTTCAATATACTCTTCTCAATTGTATTTGTCAACACCCAAAATTTATTACATTTAGATAAACAAAATATCCGTCATTTCATACAAATGGCATCAATATATTGCAAATTTATGAGCATTATTACCAAAAAGTTACAAATTGTTACAAATTTGTTGCATTTTGGTTAAATTTGTTGTAAAACTATATAGAGCTTTGAAAGGAGAAATTATGAAAAAGAAGATTATCGCTACTATTTCAGGAATAGTATTAACAGTAGCATGTGTTCTCGGCACTAATACCCCAGCCACGAACATTGACGCTGAAGAACCTACTTTACTCACTGTTTCAACCAGACAAATGCTAGAAGATCATAAGGCAGAATATGAAGCTGGATTTGAAGAAGAATCTAATGAAACTGTAGTATTCGCCGAAATACAGACTGAGGAACAAACGGAAAACCAAACGGAAGAACAAGTCGAAAAACAAACCGAAGACCAGACCGAAGACCAAACCGAGGGAAGGTTTGATGAACAGTATGAATATAACAAATCACTCTGTGATCAGAAGATTGAAAGTCTTAAAGAAAGCATTGAAGAAAATAACGAGCAAATCGCTAGAATAAACGAACAGAAGACCAAGAAAACTTATGTTGGAAGTTATCAGTTAACAGCTTATATTGCAACTGGAAACAAATGTGCGTCTGGTGTTTATCCAACAGAGAATCATACAGTAGCTTGTAACTCTCTTCCACTTGGAACAAAAATTTACATCGAAGGCTACGGCCAGTTCGTAGTTGAAGATACCGGTGGAATGGGAAGCAGTGTTATCGACATCTTTGTATCTGACTATTACTCAGCTATTCAGTTTGGAAGAAGATCAGCTGAAGTATACATTATTGAAGAGTAATTTATAAGAAACTGAAATATAATCTAAAAAGCAGAATCGAGTGAGTCTCAATTCTGCTTTTTTATTATTATATTCTATTATTTTAATCAACTATCTTTTAATCTACTCTCTTCTTGCCCTTAAAGAATAGTGCTACTGTTCCTGGACCTGTATGACTGGCAATAGTACAGCCTATATCAAATCTTCTTACCCTGCCCTTGAGCTGAGGGAAGGTTTCTTCTATCAGTTTCTGAACCTCATCACCAAGTTCTACATCCGAGTCAGAGAGGTAACATTTTCCAACATAATTGAGTCCGCCATCAGCTTCCTCTACCATCTTCTCAACGATTCTCTTAACAACCTTTTTCTTAGTTCTGATTTTTTCTCTAGGTGTAAGATGTCCCTCATAATCCACATTGAGCAGAGGACAAATATTAAGCACCTGTCCAACTGTTCCTGCCGCCTTAGAAATACGACCACCCTTTATATAATACTTCAGGTCCGTAGAGAAGAACCAATGAACTATATTCAGTTTGTTATCTTCTATCCATGCAGCCAGCTGATCTATAGTCATCCCTTGATCCCTCTTATCAGCTGCATAGTCCATCAGAAGTCCATATCCTGATGATGCCGCAAGTGAATCAATAATAATAATCTTTCTGTCAGGATAGTCCTCCTTCAGCATCTCTGCCGCTGTACAAGCAGCATTATAGGTTCCAGATATTCCGGATGAAAGTGTTACATGAAGTACATCTATCCCTTCATCAAGATATTTTTTAAAATAATCCGTATACTCACCAATACTTACCTGAGAGGTCTTTGCATCTGCGCCCTCCTCCATTTTCTTAAGCAGTTCTCTTGGTGAGAAGGAAAGTCCCATATCATCCTTAATACTCTTTCCATCTAGTGTCACATTAAAGAACACATATGGAATACCTCTCTTCTCCATCCATTCTGAATTCAGATCACAGGATGAACAAGCACTTAAAACATATTCTCCCATTTTTCAGCCCTCTTGCCTTTCTATATTTATTGCATCAGGTCACATTTATTAGTCAATTATCGGTCTATAATAAGCTTATTGCAAGTCATTTATTGCTTTATTATATCCTGACTTTTGTCATTTATTGCTTTATTTACGTATTTTTCAAATTATTAAGTCTATTTTCTCTTTCTACGTCTTTTAGATTTTTCTTCTTGGGTATTCTCTGATTCTTCTGTACTATCTACCCTTCCTGTCTCTTCTGTTTCTTCTGTATTTGCTAACTTTTCTACATTTTCTGAAGAATCATCCTGAGCTTCTTCCTGAGTCTCTTCTTGAGCCTCTTCCTGAACTTCTTCTTGATTATCTTCTTGATTATCTTCTTGATTCCCTTCACTATCGGCATCATCATCCCAACGCCGTCTGACAAGGTTGTCCATATCAATCTCATTTGTCTTGGACATTTCTTCTATGTCATCTTCCGTGATTTTCTTTTTATTCAGCTCAGTGTAAACATAGTGTCTTACTAACGCATATGTAACAGATGCCAGTGGAATAAAAACAATCATTCCTGTAACGCCGAAAAGACTTCCACCAATTGTAACTGATACAAGCACCCATATTCCAGGAAGCCCCACTGAACTCCCAACAACCTTTGGATAGATAAGATTACCCTCAAGCTGCTGAAGCACCAGGAAAACAGCCAGGAAGATAACTGCTTTAACTGGATTCTCAATAAGTATAAGCAGAAATCCTATTCCACATCCTATAAACGCCCCAACAATCGGGATCAATGCTGTTACCGAAATCAAAAGGCTTACCAAAATTGCATATGGAAGCCTAATTATCGTCATTGTTATAAAGAACATCAGCCCCAGTATAACCGCTTCAACGCACTGTCCTGAAACGAATCTCGCAAATGTACCACTTGTGATTGACCCAAGATCCATAAGCTTATCAGCTGTCTCCTTGGAGAAGAAGGAATACAGAAGCTTGATTAACTGTTTATAAAGATGCTCTTTCTGAATAAGAATATATATTGCAAAAACTAAACCTATTATCAGATTTGTGATACCTGAAAGTATTCCAGCCACTGCACTGACACCGCCTTCAACAAGCTGGCTGAAATAATCCTTTAGTACGCTGGCAATATTCTCAACTATGGACTGCCAGTTCATTGCAGCCCCATCAACAATATCCATAATAATTGGATACCTGTCAAATTTATCATCAGCCCATACAGTAATTTGATTTACTCCTGTTGGAATCTGCCTGATCAGCTGACTTATTGTAATAACCAGCTGAGGAATAACCATGTACAGCAACAGAACAATGACCACAAGAGTGAGTAATATTGTAATAATAAGTGATAATGCCCTGCGAAGCTTCCCCCATCCACTCTCCGGATCCTGATTCTTCTTCTTAAAGAAATAGGTCTCCAGTTTTTTCATCGGAACATTTAGAATAAACGCTATCGCACCACCGATGATAAATGGTATCGAGATATTAATTACCTTAAGGAAGCCAGCATAGATAAATGATATATTATTGAAGATAAAATATATAAGTATCAAAACAAAGCCGATAAAGATATTTTTCTTCACTCTATCATCTTTAAAGAACCCCATCTCCGCCTCCTGCACATCACATCTTCCCAAGGAACTGCTTAGTTCTCTCTTCCTTAGGGTTATCAAACACATCCTCAGGTGTACCCTTTTCGAGCACAACACCACTATCCATAAATATAACCTGATCAGAGACCTCTTTTGCAAATGACATCTCGTGAGTTACGATGATCATAGTCATCTTCTTTTCCGCAAGTTCTTTTATTACGCGCAGAACCTCACCTGTAAGTTCCGGATCCAGCGCCGAAGTAGGTTCGTCGAAGCAGAGAATATCAGGTTCTAAAGCAAGCGCCCTTGCTATGGCAACCCTTTGCTGCTGTCCACCTGAAAGCTGATGAGGATAGTTATCCATTCTCTCCGAAAGCCCCATCTGTGTCAATAGTTCCTCTGCCTGTTTTCTAATACCAGCAAGGATTTCCTTCTTATTTGCCTTGAAGTCCGGTTCCTTCTTCGCCTGAAGTTCTCTGGCCAGCATAACATTTCTAAGAGCTGTATACTGCGGGAACAGATTAAAGGACTGAAATACCATGCCAAAATGAAGCCTGTTCTGTCTTATTGCGCTGTCCTTAAGAAAGCTAGGATCATCAGCATCAAAAACAACTTGCCCGTTTACCTTGATGATTCCCTTATTGGCGTGTTCAAGATAATTGATGCATCTAAGTAGTGTTGTCTTACCACTACCCGATGAACCTATAATCGAAAGCACCTGGCTTTTTTCAAGACTAAAGCATATGTCCTTCAGAACTTCAGTACTGCCAAAGGATTTTCCAATGTGCTCAACTTCTAAAATACTCATATATTCTTTCCTTTATATTTTAATCTATAAAAGATCCAAATCATTTATCTAAATTTATCTAAAGAAATTCAGTTTTTTCTCAAGGCTTCCAAGTCCAACTGTCAGAATACCGTTGCATACCAGATAATAAACCGCTGTAAAAAACAGTGGCCAGATTGCTCCGGAAATTCCCTGGGACCCCTTCATAAATGCCTGACCTGCCCAGATAACCTCCTGAAGAGCAATAATTCTAGCAAGAGAAGTATCCTTAACAAGGGTAAGTATCTCATTGGACATTGGAGGCAGAATCCTCTTAATCATCTGAAGAAGCTTTACCTTGAAGAATATCTGAGTCTTGGACATACCGAGCACAAGTCCTGCCTCGTCCTGTCCCACTGGAATGCTTATCATTCCTCCACGATAAATCTCTGAAAAATAGCATGCATAATTAATGATAAATGCTACTGCTGAAGCTATAAATCTTCCGCTCTCTTCTCCTCCCCAGATATTATTATGCATAACCAGACCAGGGAAATAGTAGATGATGAGCAGCTGAATCATAAGGGGTGTTCCTCGGACAACCCAGATAAGCAGCTTAAATATAGCCTTCACTGGCCAGAACTTGGACTGTGAGCCGAAGCTAATTAATAGTCCAAGTGGCAGTGCCCCAAGAAGTGTCACAAAGAACAGCTTCAAGGTCTGCAGGAAGCCTATATTAAGTGCATGTATTACTATTGGAAATTGTTGAATAAATGTATCCATATGTTTCTTTAACTATATTTTAATATTTTATGAAGATTTTTATGTAACTACTGAGCGATAAGTGCAGCCTGTACACCATACTTCTCAGCTATCTGCTTCATTGTTCCGTCAGAATAGCTTGTCTTTAAGAACTCATTTAACTCTGCTGTAAGATCAGAACCCTTACGGAATCCAACACCATACTCTTCGCTGTTAAGTCCCACTGTATAAGTAAGCTTATCATAGCTTGTTCCTTCGCCTACCATAGCTGCAGCCATAAGTGAATCGATAATAGCCGCATCTGATGTTCCGGCAGCCACCTCCATAAGAGCACTTGCCTGATTCTGAACACCTGTGTACTTAAGTCCATTTGCCTTTGCCTGCTCTTCTCCGGCACTACCTGTCTCAACTGCAAAGTTAAGGTCACCAAGACTATCTACTGACTGATACTGATCAGCCTTATCACTTGGAACGATAACAATCTGTGCATTGTTGCAATAAGGATTTGAACAATCCATGGCACTCTTTACTTCATCTGTAAGTGTCATACCATTCCATACACAGTCAATGTTTCCTGATGAAAGTTCAAGAGCTTTATTATCCCAATCAATCTCAACGAATTCAGCTGTAACACCAAGGCTCTTAGCGAACTCATTTGCCATATCTGCATCGAATCCAACCCAGTTACCATCTGCATCCTTATAATCCATTGGTTCAAAATCTGTAACACCAATAACGATCTTACCCTTTTCCTTGATCTTATCCAGATCAGCTACTGAAGCAGCTTCAGTTCCACTGGCACTCTCTGTTGAAGAACTGCTGTCTCCATTGTCAGAGCCTTTACCAGAACCACATGCTACAAGTGAAAGACAAAGCACAGATGCCATTACAAGTGTAAGAAATTTTTTCATAATAATTTTCCTCCATGATATGTTACAGTTAATCATTTTCAAACTGTAATCATTTATTAATCAACCCGTATATTTTAACAATATATCGGTAATAAAGCAAAT
>CACZRU010000306.1 GCA_902783605.1 uncultured Lachnospiraceae bacterium | reverse complement strand
TCTGTAAGTGGAAGACCTACTGCAGCACCTGCAGGAGAAACATGCTTAAATGATGTTGCTGCAGGAAGACCTGTTGCCTTCTTAAGCTCCTTAACAAGCTGATATCCGTTAAATGCATCCAGGAGGTTGATATATCCAGGCTTACCTGAAAGAACAGTGAAAGGTAAGTCGCTGCCATCCTTCATGAAAACTCTTGATGGCTTCTGATTTGGGTTACATCCATACTTTAATTCTAATTCGTTCATATTATTCTCCTTATTTGTGTGTTTAGGGACTTTATTTATTCTTATTAACTATTCTAGTCTCAGCCTTACCAGTTTCAATATCAATAAAACGAGTAAATAATGAAACCTTATTATCTTCATTAAGTGCATTCCATACGATGTCTGTAAATTCATCTATGTTGTCAGTCGAAATTTCTACAGGAGTTGGCTCACCTTCATAACTTGGAAGTGGATTTCCATCTCCCATATATGTGTGGATGAAATGACCTTCACCAGCCTTTGGATTATCATAGCTGAATGTGAATCTAAGACACTGATCTGGGTCTCCATTATTAGATTTAAGGATTGACATCTCATATGTATATCCCATATCTGTATGAAGCACACCTGAAATTCTAGGTGTATAGTTTGGTGCATCTGGCTCAAACTCACGATTTCTAAGAGACTCTTCGAACGTATCTCCCTGTTCCATATTATCGTAGATAGTATCTGTCTGATCACCATTTGTCACAATTGTATCTGTTCCTCTTACTCTTACTGGAGCATAGATGATAAGACTTGGATCTTCCATCTTTGATGGATCAAATGCTTCTGTTCTGATTCCTTCGCCTTCTGTTACGAAAACTCTGTTACGACTATTCTCTGAACGACCCATGATGAAGTATGCAATTGCCGCCTTACTTCCATCTGGTGTGCATCCAATTACTATTCCTCTTCCTGGATAGCTTGTTGCACCAATTTCTGCTGCCATGTTTACTCTTTCCATTTCATCCTCCTTGATAAATTTGATTCTAAATCGAATATCGCTTGCAATATTCGCTAAGCGAGGCGAGTGTTGCCTTTGGCAACTAAACACATTGCTCGCCGAGACTCATAAAATAGGCCGCCTGGGCTTTTCTACCCAGACGGCCGGTTGTTCAACTTAAGCCTGTGCTCCCCGTGGTAAACTCCACTCTAATCCGTCAGTCACACAGCTAAGTATTAATATACATACAGTTCATTTTAAAGTCAAGACGATAAACTAAGAACAATCTTGCTTTAATAATAAAATTTTGACAAATAACTTTACTCGTTATTTGAAGAATCATTAGAGTCTTCATCATTCTCTATGCCTGCGCTTGATTCAATAACTAATTCTTCTTCTGAATCTTCGGCTGAATTATCTACTGATTCTTTTTTTGAATCTTCTACTAAAGCCTCTGTAGCTTTTATTAGATTTTCTTCAGGTCCATTTATTGGAGCACTTATTGAAGTTTCTTCTGATACCTGTTCAGAAGCCTGTTCAGATGCATTTTGGGATAAGTTTATTGATGTTTCAACTTCCCAAGGCATCTTATGTGGTTCCTGTGCTGTTCCCTGTTTTTCTGCCTCTCTAGCTCTTGCTTCTTCCTCAAGTCTTGCTATTGTTTCAGCAGTGCTTATTCCTTTTAGGGAACTGGAAGCAGTCATATCTGCCTCTATATCTATATCCTCATTTAACAAGGCATCTCTCTTCTTCTCAAACTCCTCACTGGCATAAACCTTGTACTTGGATTTATCTTTATCTTTATTCTTTTTCTTCTTCTGTTTCTTAAGCTTATCTTCAGCCTTGTCTTTATTTTTTTCTTTATTTTTCTCTTTATCTTTCTCTTTATCTCCTGACTTATCGGCATTTCTAGAATTTACCTTGTCAATGAGATTAGCGTATCTGGCATTGTCACTTGAAGAAGCCGAATAATAATTCCGTCCTGTGACATTTCGTCCTGTACTATATTTTCCTGTTATATCGCCTTCTGTAAGTGATACAGACTTATCGATCTGAGGAGCAACTCCTCCCGTAACCTGATTAAATATATCCATGAATTCCTTACCAGTAATTGACTCATGATCGATAAGATAAATTGCAACTGCATCCAGAATCTGAATATTATCAGAAAGTATTTTATAGGCTCTTGCATAAGCATTATTGATGATCATTCTAACTTCTTCATCAATCATTGTTGCTGTTTCATCTGAACATTCAAGAACACTTCTTCTGTCCAGATACTCGCCAGTAATACCTTCCAGCTGAACCATACCAAATCTCTCAGACATACCATACATAGTAACCATAGCTCTGGCTTCCTTGGTAGCCTGTTCAATATCATTTGATGCACCTGATGTAACTGAAGGGAACTTCAATGCTTCTGCAGCACGGCCACCCATGGTGATAATGATATGAGCTTCCATCTCTGCTTTTGTCTCAAGATATTTCTCCTCTTCTGGAGTCTGCCATACATATCCAAGAGCTCCCATGGTACGAGGAACAATTGTAATCTTCTGAACAGGCATAGTATTCTTCTGAAGCATTGTAAGAAGTGCATGTCCAGCCTCATGGTATGCTACTATGCTCTTCTCTTCAGCAGAAAGGATTCTATCTTTCTTTTCCTTACCTGCAAATACAACTTCTACAGATTCAAGAAGGTCATCCTGTGATACAAAGCGTCTTCCCTTTCTAACAGCTGTAAGTGCAGCTTCGTTGATGATATTTTCAAGATCAGCACCAACAGAACCACTTGTAACATTTGCAAGCTCGTGCAGATCAACTGTTTCATCCAGCTTAACATCCTTGGAGTGAACCTTCAGGATATCCTCACGACCTCTTAGGTCAGGACGCTCAACTACAACTCGTCTATCAAAACGACCAGGTCTGAGAAGCGCCTTATCCAGCACCTCAGGTCTGTTAGTAGCAGCAAGAATAATGATACCCTTCTCTGAATCGAAACCATCCATCTCTGAAAGCAGCTGATTCAGTGTCTGTTCTCTTTCGGAATCTCCACCCATATGTCTGGTATCACGGCTTCTACCTATTGCATCAATCTCATCGATAAAGATAATACATGGTGCTTTTGCAGTTGCCTGCTTGAAAAGATCTCTTACTCTGGAAGCACCAACGCCGACATACATCTCAACGAATTCAGAACCTGACATTGAGAAAAATGGAACATCCGCCTCACCTGCTACAGCCTTTGCAAGAAGAGTTTTACCTGTTCCAGGAGGTCCGACAAGAAGAGCACCCTTTGGAAGTCTTGCACCAATTTCCAGATATTTCTTTGGCTCTCTAAGGAAATCAACCATTTCTGTAAGTGATTCCTTTGCCTCTTCCTCACCTGCAACATCGGCAAATGTAACACCAGTCTTCTTGGTCATATCATAAAGCTTGGCATTTGACTTTCCAACATTCATGATTCCGCCAGAACCACCAGTTATTCTTCTCATGATAAGCATGGTGATAAAATACATAGCTGCAATAAGAACAACATAGTAAAGAATCTGCATGAGAATAGCATTTCCACCTTCATCAATAGCTGTATACTTTACTTCTGCCTTATCAAGTCTGTCAATAAGCTTATAGTCGTCTGTTCTTATAACATAGTATGTAACATTTTCAGTGTTTTTCTCTTCATCTATTGGTGTAAACTTAATCTTTTTATCGTAGATTTCAACATCTGAAACCTTTCCATCCTCCAGCATAGAAACAAACTTGTCGTAAGTTATCTCTTCTTCGCCTGAAGCTTTATAGTTATTGAACGCCATAATGAAAACAATGGAAAGAACAATAGCCACAACTATTGTTCCTAAAATCCCATTAAACCCACCTGGTTTCTTTTTATTATTATTGTTATTATTATTTTCCTGATTGTTATTATTGTTTTCTTCCATATGATTTTATTTTGATTATTATTTTGATTATTATTTTGATTATTTTTTTGATTATTTTTTGATTTTATATTTCTAAGATTTTATATTTTCTTATTTTGTTACTTGTTTATTGTTTAGTTATCTGTTTTTATAATTCAGCCTAAACTATTACTGTTTCTATAAATATATCTACCATTAGTTTATAAATATTTCTATAAACTAATGGTAGAAAACTCATCTTAAAATATATTATTTATAAAGTGGATACTTATCTGTAATGCTCTTTACAAGCGCCTCAGCCTTTGCTGAATCCTTATCAAGAATAGCAGCCTTAAATGCATCAGCAATAACGAACATATCTTCCTTAACTGCTCCACGAGTTGTAACTGCTGGAGTACCAACTCTGATACCACTTGTTACAAATGGTGACTGTGGATCATTTGGAACTGTATTCTTATTAACTGTGATACGAACCTCATCAAGAGCCTTCTCAACTTCCTTACCTGTAAGACCAAGTCTCTTAAGATCTACAAGCATAAGGTGGTTATCTGTA
>CACZRU010000305.1 GCA_902783605.1 uncultured Lachnospiraceae bacterium | reverse complement strand
TTCCCAGAATCCAAATGGGTAAGCTGGGTTGCATATATGGGTGGTATCGCACTGGTTCTTCTTGGTGCACTTCTCATAAAAGCAATTACAGCAGCGAAGTTTAGAAAGTCATTTTTCATTATTGAGCTTCCAGAATACAAGGCTCCAAGTCTCAAGTATGCATTCTTCTCAATGCTTGAGAGAGGTAAGGCTTATATCATCAAGGCTGGTACTATCATCCTTGTATGTAACACAATAGTTCAGATTATGCAGAGCTTCAACTGGCATTTCCAGGCAGTGGAGGAAGGTGCAGAGGATACATCAATACTTGCATCTATCTCAGGTCCATTTGCATATATCCTTATTCCTATCGTTGGTATAGCAGCATGGCAGCTTGCAGCAGCTGCTGTTACAGGATTTATCGCAAAGGAAAATGTAGTTGGAACAATCGCAACAGTTTATGCTATTACAAATCTTGTAGATCCAGATGAGATGGAGCTTATCGGAGAGGGAAATGCGGTAGCAGTTGCTATGGGTATCACTAAGGTAGCAGCACTTGCATACCTTATGTTCAACCTTTATACACCACCTTGCTTCGCAGCTCTTGGTGCTATGAACTCAGAGATGCAGAGTAAGAAATGGCTCTGGGGTGCTATAGGTCTTCAGTTGGGAACAGGTTACACAGTTGGATTCCTTATCTACCAGATTGGTACACTTGTAACAACTGGAGCACTTGGTGCAGGATTTGTAGGTGGACTAATCTTCGAGATTGTCTTTGTAGCAATTCTTGTAGGAATCATCCGTCATAACAATAAGGCAGTTGCAACTGAATATAAGCTTGCTTAATTAGATATGCTTTCCTGTAATAACGGGATGTATATATAAACTCCTTTGATGTAGGGCCGTTACATATCAAAATGTGACGGTCCTTTTCATGTGTATTCGGGACAGGTCCATTTTGCACATATGTTATTTTTTGTGTATTTATGCTTGACAAGATGGTGTATATGATTTAACATATGAACAAATGTTCATATAATGAATTGAGGAGAGGGATTATGGCAAGTAAAAATATAAGCAAAGCATTTTATAAGGAGATATCGAAGGTTTATGATGCGCTTGATAGGATGTACTTCTCAGCTGGTGGAAGGAATCCCAGAGAAGTAATAGGAGAGATGATAGAAGGAGACAGGCCTAAGGTTCTTGATATGTGCTGTGGTACATTTGCAAATGGCCTTGTAGTGGCGTGTGAGAAGCCGGAAGCTGTGGTAGTCGGACTGGACAGATCTAAGCCGATGCTTCGTAAGGCTAAACAGAAGGTGGAAGATAAGGGGCTGAAGAATGTGAAGCTTGTCTGCCGGGATGCAACGGATACAGGAATAAAGAGTGGAGTATTTGACTATATTATTCTTGGTCTTGTGCTTCATGAGTGCAGCCCTGAACTCTGGAAGGGGCTTCTTTCTGAAGCAGGAAGACTTCTAAAAAAGGATGGCCGTCTTATAATTCTGGATTGGGATATTCAGGAGAGCTTGAGAGGAAAGCTTAAGTTTTCACCACTTTATATATGCGAAAATATTGCTACACCAAAGTATTTCAAGGAATACTATTACAGTGACAAGAGAATATTCTTTAATGACTACGGTTTCGAGCTGGAGCAAATGGAAAGGTGTGATGTAACATTTGTAGCATCATTTAAAAAGGCTGGCTTGGGATGTCAGTCAGAAGAGAGAATAGCTGACACTACTGAGAAATATTTAAAAGAAACACAGATGGTTAACTATAGGGCGGATAGCATTCAAAGACTTGTTGAAAAGCGTGGATGGAGAAGCCTGGAGGAGTTTGAAAGAATCGGGGCTATATATGATTTCGTAAGAAATGAAATTCTATTTGGATACAATAGGTCTGATCTCCTCACTGCTGAAGAAGTTCTAAGAGATGGTTATGGACAGTGTAATACGAAAGGAACATTACTTATGGCGCTTCTTAGAGCGTCAGGCATCCCTTGCAGACTACACGGTTCAGAGGTGAGTAAGTATTTTCAAGAAGGTGCCACATCTGGTGTGATTTCAAAGCTTGCGCCTGAAAGAGTTGTTCATACATGGGTGGAGGTTCTATATCAGGATAAGTGGATAGCGTTAGAAGGCGTAATAACAGATGAAGCCTATGTTCGAGGAGTAAAGAAAAAATGTCTGGATGGCGCAGGAGCTTTCAAAGGAAATTATAATGGAGATTTTAAAGGATATGCGATATCTGTGCCTAGTTTAGAAAACCTTAATCTTGATTGGAAGGGTGAAGACCTCTTTGTTCAGAATGCATCGGTAGTGGCTGACTATGGAACATACGAGAGCCCAGATGTATTCTTTAAAGCGCATAGGCAGAACTGGAATAAGCTGAAGGACTTTGCATATGTTCATTACGGTAGAAAAGTGATGAACAAAAATGTATCAAGAATAAGACATTTTACTTAGATAGGTGTTAGTCATTGAAAGAATATGTGACGCGACCAAACATAACAAAACTAAGAAATTTTTGACAAGTATGATTGGTGGAAAATCCGGTAATTTACGAATACAATTTTCATATAGTTTATTCATACAGTTTAGAGTAGGAGGACATATGAAAAGAGTGTTAAAGATTACCGGATTTTTAATATTGGGTTTTATTATACTTATTGCAGCTGCATTTTCTATTTATTATTATCGAAACATGCACTGGTACGATAAGTATGAGAGGGCTCTTGCAAAAGTTGGAGCAGTGGAAAAGCAAGTAACTCTTCCAAGTGGAAATGTAATCAACTATGGAGAGGTTGCAAATGATAAGCCTGCCCTTCTACTTATTCACGGTCAGATGGGACAGTGGGAAAGTTATGCTCTATCTCTCGAGAAGCTGAGTGAGAAGTGGCACATTTATGCTGTTGATGTATATGGCCATGGTGAGTCATCCCATGACGAAAGCCTGTACTATATAGATGAATGATAGTATATGCAACACTTCAAAATACCTCTATTCCCCAAAAATCATTTTTTGTTGAAAGTGGGGAATAGAAGACCTACGAATTAGCCATCACTCAGGTTATGGCTAGGCTTATGTGATGAACAAAAACTAAGCTCTGTTTGGTATGACGAACATTCTTTATCGTTGACTATAATACTATCAATAAAGGATAATCGAAGTAGATAGATATTGTAGACTGAGACTTGAATGGGGGGGTTCGTATGATCAGTTTAAATGATGCAAAAGAGGGTGTCAGCTACCATATTCTTTGGATGTTTGGGCAGGCTGCCGAGATAAAAGACATGATGCGGTATGAAACTGACAAGGTGCTAAAGGTTGTTTCCAAGAATGAGGGTGGAAATGTAGTTGTAGCCTACGATGACAGGCGTTTTGCCATGTCACCGGATCTGGCGTACTATATAAAACTTGCTGAGGTATAAATGAAAACCTCACTACATATAAACAATTAAAAAAGATAATTAACAATCATGGCTGTCAGCTCCTGGGTGACGGCCTTTTTGTTTTTGCCTTTGTTGTGGAACATGGTGTCATGAACTACAGCCTCAACCATAGTAAGGATTATATAAGAAGCGGTTTTAAGATCCTTTACTTTTACCTGATCTTTATAGTCTCCAAGCATATGGATAAGCATTTCAGAGACTTCTTTCTTGTGTTCCATCTCTATTTCACGGAATTCGTCTGACTGCTCAGACAGGGAGGCAATCTCTCTTTGGAATTCAGTCATAACACTGTGCCCTTTGAAGATATAGGAGATATACATATAGACCGTATCTTCAATGGACATATCTTCTGGAAAGGTGCTGAAATCCACAGGTTCAAGGACTATGTTGTAGATATCAGAAACCAGCTCGATATAGAGTTCTTTCTTATCCTTAAAATATGAATAAAATGTACCGATGGATACATCAGCCGCTTTAGCAATCTCGTTAGAGCTGGTAGAGTGGTATCCCTTTTCGGACATAAGCTTTATGGCGGCGTCTTTGATACGCTGCTTTTTTTCTATACTTCTCTGTTGTTTTGGAACTCTTGTTTCTGCTGGTGCCATAATAATTCTCCAATGATGATATAAAAGATAAATCATGTATTCTTATCAAGCTATTCCCAAGTATATCACATAAGGAAAATAAAAGAAATAGAAAAATATGAGTATTTGCTCATGTTTCTATTGACAGATAAAGCCTAGGGCGCTATTATCCCAAATATGAGCAAGTGCTCATATTATTAAATATTAGTGAAATGTAATGTATTAACTTAAGTTTCAGAAAATCCTGATGATATCAGGAATAAATAGTAGTTGATAAAACTAATTAAATTACATTTCAGAAAGGAATATATATGTATCTAGAAGTAAAAGGTTTAAAGAAAAGCTACGGTGAAGGTGGCAGTTATATTCAGGTATTAAAGGGGATAGATGTATGCGGTAACACTTGGAGCATGCATCGGAATACCAATAGTTAAGATGATAGCAAATGCTATCTATCCGTACTTCATAGCAAACACTGCTATGGGTATGAATCTTAAGTTTGACTGGTTTCTGTATGTTGGAATTCTCGGTGGAGTGGTGATTGTATATTTCGTAATCAGCAGTATTCTTACAGGAAAGATTAAAAGGATTGTACCTGCAGAGGTGCTGAAGAACAGGGAATAATATAAAGTGTTTTTTCTTGAGAGATTCAAAGCATTTGTGGCTCTTAAGGTTATGTAATAAAAAATATGGGAACAAAAAATTAAAATTAAATCTTGAATATGAGTGGGTAGTATGTTATAACTAACAAGAGTTGCATATATCTAATACTTTCTCAAAATGGTGTGACAGATAAATAATACTTTGAATCGTGACATAAGAATATCTGTCACATTATTTTCTTTATGAGTTAGTTTTATCTAACTAAAGAGGTGCATGATGTCTGATGAAATGATTGTTGAGTTTTGCTCACCGACACTGGCGGGGATTAAAACAGGAAATTTATTTTCGTGTGAATATAGTGATTATAAGCAATTAGTGAAGGATTTGAGAAATATTAAAATGAGGTAATAAAATGAATAAAAGTATATTTATAGGCTTGATGGTTCCTTTTTTAGGAACAACATTGGGTTCTGCTTGTGTTTTCCTTATGAAAAACAAAATGAGCAGGCAGGTGGAACGTTCGCTAACAGGTTTTGCATCAGGAGTTATGGTGGCTGCATCTATCTGGAGTCTGCTTGTTCCAGCTATGGATCAGACGCTGGATATGGGGCGGCTTGCCTTTGTTCCCGCATTCTTTGGATTTTGGGCAGGAATACTATTCCTTCTTTTTCTTGATACGGTAATACCACATCTTCATATGAATACGGATAAGGCAGAGGGACCAAGAAGTAAGCTCGCTAGAATGACTATGATGGTGCTGGCCGTTACCCTTCATAACATTCCAGAGGGAATGGCAGTGGGAGTAGTTTATGCTGCTTTCAAATCGGGAAATGTAAGTATTTCAGCAGGAGCGGCTCTGGCACTTTCATTAGGTATAGCAATTCAGAACTTTCCGGAGGGCGCTATTATATCAATGCCACTTGCGGCAGAGGGCAGAAGTAAGAAAAAGGCATTTATATATGGGGTGTTATCAGGTGCTGTTGAACCACTTTTCGGTTTTCTGACAATTCTTGCAGTAGGATTTATTGTACCGGCTATGCCATATCTCCTCAGCTTCGCTGCAGGAGCAATGTTATACGTAGTGGTAGAAGAACTGATACCGGAAATGTCCGAAGGTGAACATTCAAATATTGGTGTAGTCATGTTTGCGGTGGGCTTTTCATTAATGATGGCGCTGGATGTGGCGCTTGGATAATATGTGGAGTATAAGAAACGCGTAAACAGAAGTATCCCGTGAATCCCAAGAAGGAGGTAGTACATTTTCTGATTCAAAGCGTCAGAAGATGAGAGATAAATTAAAGTGTAAGAGTGGATGGCCTTATGTTTTAAGAAAGTATATAACCAGTAAAGAGTATATTTTAATATGTTTTCATTGACGGAAAGGGAAGTTTGTTAGACAATATAGAGTAACTATAAGCACTTTTTAACAGACGGCAGAAACTGGAGTATTACTAGGAGTATTTCTAGATGAAGACATTTGAGAAAATTATGCATTTTCTAGTCCATAATGGATTTTTGTTTACTGTCGGAGTTATGTGTCTTGTGCATGTAACTCTGCTGGTTATTTTTAGTGTCGCAGGTGTTACTCCTCTGGTAGAATTTAATATTGTCAGTGTTATAGTATATGTTTTCTCGTTGCTTCTTTGTAAATATGGTCATATCATGCCGGTGTATGTCAGTATTATCGCAGAGGTTACCATGTATACGATAGTGTCTACCCACTACATTGGACTTCGATGCGGAACCTACTGCTTCCTTTTTTCTATTGTTCCAATAATCATATACTTTGGTGCCTTCCTTTTTAAAGGAAAACAGAGGTGGAATATTGTATTGATGCTGGTGATAAATTTTACTGTTTTTATTGTTCTATACATTCGGTATATCAGTATTCGTCCAATATATGACATGACTTTAGCAACTCGTCTCACGCTGGTTATTTTTTCATCATTTGTAATGGTGTTCTCAACGATTTTTTATAATACGATTTATATCTATTCCAGTGAATTGGATATGAAGAATCTTGAACTGAGAAATGCTAAGCTTTCGGCAGATGCAAAGGAAGATGTACTGACTACACTGCTTAATAGACGAGGTTTTTTACCGCTGGTAGAACCTCTTATGAGTGAAGAAAAGTCCGCCGAATTCTGTGTTGCATTTTGCGATATAGATGATTTTAAAAGGGTAAATGATTCTTATGGTCATGATGCCGGAGATGAGGTTCTCAGGCATATCACCACGCTGATGAGAAAAGAAATGCAGGGCTGTGACATATGCAGATGGGGCGGAGAAGAGATTGTTATCTTGATGAAGGATTGTGATCTTGAATCTGCAAGAGAGAAGCTGGAGATACTAAGAAAGAATATTGAGACGATTCCGACTGTTTTCTATAATAAGCAGATCTTTGTTACGATTACTATCGGCTTAGAGAGATATATGGATTCCTACAACAATCCTGAAGAAATTATAAAAGTAGCTGATGAGAGAATGTACTATGGAAAGCAGCATGGGAAAAATATATTGGTGTTTGAGGATATAAGCTAGAACTAAAAAAAGCTTTGCTATTATAGAAGATATGATGTATAATCGCGATGAAAAAGGGGAGCTGACCTTGAGTCGGCTGAGAACAGGCTGTATGGTCTGGACCCATAACCTGATTTGGATAATGCCAACGGAGGGATAAAGTGATGATTCTGCAGGTGTGTTCAATTGGGGCACACCTGTTTTGTTTTATCATAAGAAACTAGCGTTAGCATATTTCAAAGGTATAACCTAAAAAATCTAAAGCCAAAAAATCTAAAG
>CACZRU010000304.1 GCA_902783605.1 uncultured Lachnospiraceae bacterium | reverse complement strand
TGGATAACACCGATTCTAAGAAGTGGATGGCTCAGTTTTACGGATTGGGATTACATGAGTCCTTCATATAATTATGTGGGTTTCGAGAATTATACAGATTTGTTTCAGGATGACAGATTCTGGAGTGCGCTAAGGGTGACAGGCGCCTTTGCACTGGGAACCATAGTTCCAACAATAGTACTCGGACTTGCAATGGCCCTCCTTTTACAGAAAGAACTTCGAGGAAAGAGCATATATCAGTTCCTGGTATTCTCGCCATGGATTACTCCTACGGTAGCGATTTCAATCGTATGGTGCTGGATATTCCAGCCTAAGGGTGGACTTGCAAATGAGATTCTTCAGATGATGGGGCTTCCACAGCTTCAGTGGATACAGAGCAGTGATACAGCCCTCCTTTCGGTAATAATAGTAACAGTGTGGAAGGGAATAGGATATGCATGTATATTCTATCTCACAGCACTGGATAAGATTCCACAGGAAAGATACGAAGCAGCAATGCTGGACGGAGCAGGTTTCTGGAAAAAGCTTCTATATATAACAATTCCAGGAATATCACCAACCACATTTTTCCTCAGCGTCATCACTATGGTGGATGCGCTTAAGGCATATGATCAGATACAGGTACTGACACAGGGAGGCCCTTCTGGAAGTACAAGAACCCTGACATACCTGTTCTATCAATTTGGTTTTGAAGAATTCAAGATGGGTAAAGCATCCGCTGCAGTGGTGATGCTGGTAATGATAACTGTATCCCTTTCACTTGCTCAGTTCAAGCTGTCTAAGAAATGGGTTAATTACTAGAAGGATCATATAAAGGATTTGTAATAAAGGATTTGTATATGAAAAAAATACTGATCAATTCAATACGACATGTGGTGCTCCTGATCATCTGTCTTATCATGGTATTTCCACTTCTATGGATGGTTCTTGGAAGTGTTAAGACAAGTCAGGAAGCTATGAATCCGGAAATGATTCTTCCGGATATCATACATCTTGAAAATATCATCGAGGTTGTTAAGTATTCACCACTTCTCAAATATGTGGGAAACAGCCTGATAGTTGCAATAGCAGCAACAGCCATACAGCTAGTTACAGGTGCAATGCTGGCATACGCATTTGCCTTTATAGAATTTAAAGGAAGAAATATTCTCTTCGGAATTGTTATGGGAACATATATGCTTCCATCAGCAGCCACATATATACCGGCCTTCGTACTTCTTGCGAAGATGAATATGCTGAACTCAAGAACGGGACTGATCATCTCACAGTGTGTAAGCATCTTCGGTATCTTTCTTCTTAGAACTGCGTTCCTGCAGTTTCCAAAGGAGCTTCTTGAAGCGGCAAGAATGGATGGTGCCAGCGAGTGGAAGATACTTTGGCGAATTGTAGCACCAGTAACCAGATCATCGTTCATTACCTTTGGTCTTATGAGTTTTATAAGCCTATACAATAACTACATGTGGCCTTCACTCATAACAAAGGATGAAAATATATATCAGGTTTCACAGGGACTCAGGAGCTTCTTTATCGAGGACGGAGCCTACGGAACCAACTGGGCAAAGGTTATGGCCGGAAGCACAGTTATCATAATACCTCTTATCATCCTGTTTGCATTTACACAGAAATGGTTCATCAACGGGCTTTCAGGCGATACAGGTATTAAAGAATAAGCAGAAAACAGTGAGAAATCACTGAATATAAACTTTAATAGTTAATTATTAAAAAAAGCATTAAAAAGTAAACATTAAATGGAGGAAATGGAAAATGTTTAAGAATGTTTTAGCAAAGAAGACAGCAAAGAGAACTGCAGGTGCTATGCTTGCAGGAGCTATGGTTCTCGGTATGGCAACAGGTTGTGGCGTAAGTACATCATCAACTGACAGTGATAATACAGAGACTTCAAAGACAGAGACAACAGATACTACTGCAGAGGCAGGAACAGTTACAAATGCAACAAATGATAATGCACTTGTTGCTTCTTCACCAGCAGATGGCAGAACTGAGGTTGAATTCTGGTTCGCAGGTGGAAAGACAGCCGTTGGTGTAATCGAAGAAATCGTCGATGATTTCAATAACTCACAGGATGAGTATTTCGTAAAGACTTCTACAATGGCTGACTATGATGAGACATACCAGAAGGTTCAGGCTGGTATCGCTGGAAATGTTGCTCCTGATGTAGCACTTCTCGAGGTTGATCCAGC
>CACZRU010000303.1 GCA_902783605.1 uncultured Lachnospiraceae bacterium | reverse complement strand
TCATTCGGCAGCCATGTATGCAGTAGCCCAGGCTATCTGCAGATTAAAACCACCTGTAAGTGCATCACAATCAATAACCTCACCTGCAACACGAAGATTTTTAACTTTTTTAAGCTCCATATTCTGAGGATTTATCTCTTTTACTGAGATTCCACCACCGGTTATAATTGCTTCATCAAACCCTCGAAGTTTCTTTACCGTAAGTGTAAATCCCTTTAAAACATGTAATAGCTCAGCCCTTTCTTCAGCTGTTATGCTGTTAACTTTTTTCTCAGGCTTTATCCCGCTTTTATCTATAACAACAGGAATAAGCAGTCTTGGAAGTAGTTTTCCCAGACTATTCTGAAAATCTCTATTGTGAAACTCCTCAAAATCACGAAGCAGTCTCTTGTCAAGTTCCTCTTCTGAAAGCCCCGGTTTCAGATCAATCTCTAGAGTGATTCCTGAAGCATCTACATCACTCTGTTTAGATAAAAATGAACTAATATATGAGGACGCTGATAAGCAAAGCGGTCCGCTTACACCAAAATGAGTAAACAGCATCTCACCTAACTCTTCATATAAAACCTTATCTTTTTTAAGTTTATATGATGACTTTGATGCCACAACCTTTAGTGACACATTTTTAAGAGAAAGCCCCATCATATCCTTAACAAACTTTTCTTTAGTTTCTATTGGTACTAGAGATGGTCTTCTAGATTCCACTGATATAAATGAATCAGAAGAAGTTATCAAAGAATTGATTTTATAAATAAAATCATAACCATCACCTGTCGAACCTGTCGCTTCATAACTGCAGCCACCTGTTGTAATAACAATAACATCCGCCTCAAGCATAAATGTACCAGCGTTTTTACTATTCATTTTATGAACCATTACTCCTGTTGCACGGCGTAAATACTTCTCTTTTGAAGTATTTTCAGAATAATCTTCAGTTATAATATCCACCACTTCTGAATTATATAAAACCTCAATTTTCCTTTTATTCAGCTGTTCCTTTAACGCCTTTATCACATCTGAAGAATGGTCGCTCTCAGGAAAAACTCTATTCCCTCTCTCAGTTTTAAGTTTTACTCCCCAGCTTTCAAAATCTCTCATAACAGCTGACTGATTATAGGAATAAATAGCACTATATAAAAACTTCGGATTTGTGACTACATTTTTTAAAAATGTCTCCTCATCCGAATCATTAGTTACATTACATCGTCCTTTGCCTGTAATATACAGCTTCTTTCCGGGACGATCATTTTTCTCTATTATAGTAACATCATACTTCTGTGATGCATGAATTGCAGTCATCATTCCAGCTGCACCAGCACCAATTACAATCATTTTCTTCATAACACATCACTCTCCTGAACACTATAAATATACCAAAAAACAATAATCTCTACAATGATTATGCTTATATAGTTTTCTTGCTAATATACTTTTATTAATGTAAAATATAGTTAGTAAACCTAGTTTATGCAGTAATCAAACGAGGTTATCAATGAATCAATTACTCAATTATTCAAAAGCAAAATTATTTTGTTACATAATAAATATTTGCTTTCTTTTCATCCATATCTTTATGGTTATTATTTTTGTGGCCAACTCAGTTACACCAATGGTCAAGTTCAATATATTCAGCATAGTTTTTTATATAATCACAATGTTTACCATAAAAAAAAGATATCTTAGATTTTTTGTAGTTTCCACATATATCGAAGTTCTAATTCATATGAACTTAGCAGTGTATTTCACTGGCTGGAATAACGGTTTTCAAATAACCCTTATAGGTATGAATATACTTATGTTTTTTGCCGAATATGTCGGCCGTTCCATAAAAGGAAAATATATTCCAGCAATGCCTTTATGTATTTTGGGAATGCTAAGCTATGTTCAATCATATATAATGACGAAAAAATACGGAATATCATATCCACTATCTGAAACAACATCAACTGCACTTGAAATAATATGGGGGCTGGTTGTATTTATTATAGGAATAATATGTTTACAAGGTTTCACTCTTCTATCATTCCATTCAGCAAGATTATTATCAAATGCAGCAACAAAAGATAAACTAACTAATCTGCCTAATAGATATTACATTGCAAAAAACGAAAATGAATATCTTCAGAAAAACCACTGGATTGCAATAGCTGATATAGATAATTTTAAAAATATAAATGATACTTACGGACATAATTATGGTGATTATGTGTTACAAACTCTTTCAAAAATGATGCAGAAAAGTTTAGCCGACACAACAGTCTGTCGCTGGGGAGGCGAAGAATTTATTATTATAGGTCAGGGGAATGATATTAATAAAGCCTATAATACTTTAGATATCTTCAGAAAAGAAGTTTCAGAATATGATTTTTCAGATAATGGACAATCAACTAAACTAACAATCACCATAGGATTAGCAGATTATAAAGAAGGGATAAGCCTTACCGAATGGGTTAATATAGCAGATAAGAAACTATATGCCGGAAAATATAGCGGAAAAAACAAGATAGTTATTTAAAGATAAAAAAATTTAAATTAATAAAAGCACTACCCCATATTATAACTTGGGATAGTGCTAATTTTTTATAAATCATATCAATTCTAGTTAATATAATTCTTAATTATAATTTTTTTATTAAGCAATTATGCAGGATATGTTTTATTGGTTGTATCAGCCTTTGACATATCTACGCCAGTCTGCTGAGCCTCTCTATACTTGAAGAACTCTGTTGCAACCTGTGGGAACAGTGCATATGAAAGCACATCCTCATCCTGCTGGCTGTACTGTTCTATCTCAGCTCTAAGCTTATCTAATTCTGGTTCAAGATCATCTGCAGGTCTATGTGTAATAGGAACTGCATCACCGATTGCCTTCTTCTGAACTTCTGGATCAAATGGCTTAATTGTCTGACCATACTTACCAGAAAGAAGATCCTTAGACTCTTTAGTGATCATCTTGTATCTCTCACCCATAAGGACATTAAGAACAGCCTGCGTTCCAACGATCTGTGATGAAGGAGTAACAAGTGGTGGTTCACCAAAGTCTTTACGAACTCTTGGAACTTCCTCAAGAACCTCCTGAAGCTTATCATCCTGCTTAGCTTCTTTAAGCTGTGAAACAAGGTTTGAAAGCATTCCACCAGGTACCTGGTAAAGAAGTGTCTTAATGTTAACACCAAGAATCTTTGTACTCATAAGTCCAGACTCAAG
>CACZRU010000302.1 GCA_902783605.1 uncultured Lachnospiraceae bacterium | reverse complement strand
TTTTTTCTCTTAAAGTTTTTTCTCTTAAAGTTTTTTCTCTTAAAGTTTTTCTCTTAAAGTTTTCTCTGTTGAAGTTTTGGGCTTCTTAGGTTTCGCCTCTAAAACTCTGTTCTACTAACAATATGCCATGTCTTTCTGGATTCTTCCTCAACCATTCGTTGAAACATGCTGCCACCTCGCAAAACTCTAAAGCACATTTCCTTTGGCATATCTCAGCCACTTCGATACAAAACAAAAACACCCACAGGAGATTTTCACCTCCTATGAGTGTTATACCGCATAACATTATTCATTTGTTAAACCCTTAGTTGACACAGATAAAGCTTCTTTGCATGACGCCCTTTAACTTGCCTTCTGCAAATGATTATGCTGTCATTCCAGTGTAGAGCTGGAAGTATTTACCCTTCTGCTCAAGAAGCTGGTCATGAGTTCCGCTTTCAATAATACGTCCCTGCTCAAGAACCATGATACAGTCACTATTCTTAACTGTTGAAAGTCTGTGAGCTATAACAAATGTAGTTCTTCCTGCCATCAGTTTGTCCATACCCTCCTGGACCTCTCGCTCAGTTCTCGTATCGATAGAGCTTGTCGCCTCATCAAGAATAAGCGCCGGAGGATTAGCAACAGCAGCTCTGGCAATAGCAAGAAGCTGTCTCTGCCCCTGGCTGAGATTTCCTCCATCTCCAGTAAGCATGGTATTATAGCCCTCTGGCAGCTGTCTGATGAAGTTATCTGCATTTGCAAGTTTCGCCGCCGCTATACATTCTTCATCTGTTGCATCCAGCCTTCCATAACGGATATTTTCCATTACCGTTGTCGTAAAAAGATGCGTATCCTGAAGAACCAGTCCTAAAGATTTTCTCAGATCACCTTTTTTAATCTTATTTACATTTATATTATCAAAACGAATCTTTCCATCTTGAATATCGTAGAAACGATTTATTAGATTGGTGATAGTTGTCTTTCCAGCTCCAGTAGATCCAACAAATGCTATCTTTTGTCCTGGCTTCGCATCCAGAGATACATTATGGAGAACAATTTTCTCCGGCACGTATCCAAAGTCCACATCATCCATGAAGATTGCACCCTCTAGTCTCTGATAAGTGATACTTCCATCAGCCTGATGCTGATGCTTCCACGCCCATACACCAGTTCTTTCTGTAGTCTCAGTCAGATTTCCATCTGCATCTTCCTTTGCATTAACAAGTGTAACGTATCCCTCATCTGCTTCAGGTTCTTCATCAAGAAGCTTGAAGACTCTGTCAGCTCCAGCAAGTGCCATAATAATCGAATTGAATTGCATGGAAACCTGATTGATCGGCATATTAAAGCTCTTATTAAAAGTAAGGAAAGAAACAAGGCCACCAACGGTGAGAGGGGCAATACCTGCAAATGCTGCACCCTTCACACCGAACTTAGAAAGCACAAGAAATGCTCCTATTACTGTACAAACCACATAGCTTAAATTACCAAGCTGTGCCACCGAAGGCATAAGAACATTTGCATATTTATTCGCATTATATGCGCTGTCAAAAAGTTCATCATTCAGCTTATTAAATTCATCAATACTGTCCTGCTCATGACAGAAAACCTTGATAACCTTCTGACCAGTTATCATTTCCTCAATGTATCCATTTTCCTTGCCCAGATTCTTCTGCTGTTTAACGAAGTACTCACCACTCTTCTTGGAAAGCTTCATTGTAACCGAAAGCATAAAACCTACCATCAAAAATGACACTATTGTAAGTGGTACATTTCTCATGATCATACAAAAGATTACACCTATTACAGTGAGCAAACTTTGATAAAGTGAAGGAATACTCTGGCTTACCATCTGACGAAGTGTATCAACATCATTTGTATATATAGACATGATATCGCCATGTGTATGTGTATCAAAATACTTAACAGGCAGCTTCTGCATATGTTCAAAAAGGCTGTCTCTGATTCTTCGAAGAGTCCCCTGTGAAACATTTACCATTATCCTGTTATAGCTATATGTTGAGATAACACCTATAGCATAAAATGCTGCTGTCTTAAGAATTGCACGGAGCAGTGGACCAAAATCTGCCTGACCACCATTCTTTATTGCTGTCACCATCGGATCAATGTATTCATCTATCAGTACCTTCATGAACATTGTTCCCTGCAGATTTGCAACAACACTGACAAGAATCAGTATAAACACAAGCACCATCTGTATTCCATAATATTTAAATATATAACCCATAAGGCGTTTCATAATCTGCCCTGGATTTTCCACCGTAGGCTTCATACCTCTTGGTGTTCTTCCTCTTGGACCTTTTCCACTTGGAGCTGGCATATTATTTCTCCTCTATATTAATATATGATTCATTATTATCTTCGTTTATCTAAAGATCACAAATGATCCGTTTCATTCAACGTGTTACTATTGTTTATCAAAATCTCCTGAACCACCCTGCTGTGATTCATAAACATCTCTATATATCTCATTTGAAGCCACAAGCTCTTCATGAGTTCCAAAACCATTTACACGTCCATTCTCCATAACAATTATCTTATCTGAATCCATTACACTGGAGATACGCTGCGCAATGATAATCTTGGTAGTTTCAGGAATGAACTTCTTGAAGGACTCTCTTATTCTGGCATCTGTAGCCGTATCCACTGCACTGGTGGAATCATCAAGAATAAGTATCTTTGGCTTCTTAAGGAGTGCTCTGGCAATACATAGTCTTTGTTTCTGTCCACCAGATACATTTGAACCACCCTGTTCAATCTTTGTCTCATATTTATCCGGGAAGCCTTCTATGAAATCATCTGCGCAGGCAAGCTTCGCAGCCTCAATACACTCTTCCTCAGTAGCATCTTTATTACCCCAGCGAAGATTTTCCAGAATAGTTCCTGAGAAGAGAACATTCTTCTGCAGAACCACCGCAACATTATTACGAAGAGTTTCCAGATCATACTCCCTGACATCTCTTCCACCTACCTTGACCGAGCCATCCGAAACATCATATAGACGACTTATCATATTCACAAGACTGGTCTTTGAACTACCTGTTCCACCAATAACACCAATGGTTTGACCTGAATCTATATGAAGATTTATATTATCCAGAACCGGACTCTCGGAAGCTTCATCATATCTAAAGATAACATTTTCAAAATCTATACTTCCATCCTTTATATCAAACACAGGTTTTTCAGGATTCGTAAGTGTACTTTCTTCTTCAAGAACTTCAGCCACTCTCTCTCCACTTGCTGCAGACATGGTGATCATGATAAATACAATTGAAAGCATCATCAGACTCATAAGAATCTGCATGCAGTACGCAAGAAGTGTAGAAAGGTTACCAGTTGTGAGTGCATCAACGCCTTCAGTTCCATTTACTATGAGCTTTGCACCAACCCAGCTAACCATCAGTATGCAAAAGTAAATTGTTGTCTGCATCAGAGGCATGGCAAATGCCATCAAGCTCTCTGCCTTTACGAAGAGATTGTAGATCATTCCACTGGATTTCTGGAATCTTTTTATCTCGTAGTCTTCACGGACAAATCCCTTTACAACACGGATAGCTGAAACATTTTCCTGAACGCTTTCATTCATCTCATCATACTTTGGAAACGCCGCTGAAAAGTATTTAGTTACCTTTGACATCAAGGTTCCACCTACAACAGAAAGAAAGACAACCGCTCCCAGATATACCAGAGAAACCTTTGGACTGATTATGAATGCAGCGATCATTGCAACGATCAGATTAATAGGTGCTCTTGCCATCATTCTCAGTATCATCTGATATGCATTCTGAATATTAGTTACATCAGTTGTCAGTCTTGTTACTAAACTAGCAGATGAAAATCTGTCAATATTTGCAAATGAGAAATCCTGAATCTTCTTATACATATCTCGGCGAAGATTCCTAGCTAAACCTGCTGATGCATGTGCTCCATATTTTCCGCCCATAACACCAGCAAAAAGAGCTCCAAGGGCAAGAAAAATCATAATGGCACCATATAGAAAGATATGTCCCATATCAATCTGATCACCCTCAGAAATATCAACTATTTTTCCCATAACAACTGGAATAATCGTCTCAAATATAACTTCTAAAATCATAAACACAGGAGTAAGAATTGACGAAGTCTTAAACTCCTTTACTTCTTTTAATATAATCTTGACAGTTTTCAAATCACTAACCTCGTCTTTATAAAAAAATATACGTTCAATAATATTATTGAACAGTCATACAGCTTTTTAGCTTTAAAATCTTAGAATTTAGGTGAGCACGGAATATTCTAGCACTTTTTTGATTTCTTTACAATCTTATAGAAGTATCTTATAATATTTATCTGTTAGCTGATTACTGAGAATATCAAAGCAGACAAACTACAATTATCAGAAAGGGACTATAAAATGATTGAATATAATATAGGTATACTTGGAGCCGGTAACATAGCTGCTACAATCGCAGATGTGCTGAAAAACATGAATGGTTTCTGCCCTTATGCAATAGCTTCAAGAGATGAGGCAAAAGCAAAAGAATTTGCAGAAAAACATGAAATTGAAAAAGCATATGGTTCATATGAAGAACTTATGGAAGATCCAGATGTTGAGCTTGTATATATAGCCACAGTCAATTCAAATCACGTCGAACTTGCAAAGAAATGTCTTGATGCAGGAAAGCCAGTATTCGTTGAAAAGCCTATTTCCTACAACGCTAAGACAGCTGAAGAACTATTTGAATATGCGCAGGAAAAGGGACTTTTCTGTGGAGAAGCAATGTGGCTTAGATATAATCCACTTATGAACATGGTTGTTGACCTCGTCAAGAAAAAAGCCATTGGCGACGTCAGAAGCATCACTGCAAATCTCGGATATAACTTAGACACAAGAGACAGACTCATAAAGCCTGAGCTTGGTGGCGGAGCGCTGCTTGATATTGGAATCTATCCAATAACTGCCGTATTTATGATCATGGGTGGCCCACCACTTAAGGCACTCGCCGCTCCACTTCTTTCTAGCACAGGAGTAGATTTATATTCAACAATCGCTATGGAATATCCTGGAGGAAGAGTAGCTTATATCACAAATACCTTCATGGCTGGATATGACAACAAATGTATAGTATATGGAACACATGGCCGTATAGAAATCAACAATGTCAACAACCCATCTCTGGTTACAATTTATGGCGCTGATGGAACATCAAAAGGTGAGCTTAAACCACAGGATGATGCAAAGACAGGTTACGAATACGAATTCAAGGCTGCAAGAAAAGCAGCAATCGCTGGAAATAAAGAAACACCAGAGCTAAGCATCAAGAATGTTTTAGAGCTTTACAAATTTACCGACTTTATGAGATATACCTGGAATATTCCTTTCCCACTGCCTGGAGAACCAGAAAAGATAGCCCCTCAGGCAAATGGACCAGCAGAAGAGCCAGCAGGAGATTCAGCAGGAGCCTCAGCAGGTGAACTAGTAGAAAATCCAGCAGGAAATTAATCAACTTCAAATGATACTGCAGATGCGTAAAAATTTTTAGTTACATAAAATTTAGTTATAAAAAAGAGATGCTACAGACCAATCATTGATCATACAGCATCTCTTTTATTATTTTTTCAAGTTTGAGAAATCAGTCTGGAAATCAATTCATCAACTGATATCTGTCCAGGAGCACTGCCCCTTCCTATAGCTGCAAATGTCATACATGAACCAGACTTCTTACAATTAACTCGTGATATCTTTCCCAATTCACCCATCGAGATAAGGGCAACCGGCTTAGTTCTTTCTATAACCACTCTTTGATTAAGCTCCATCATCCTTCTGACATCAAACTCATTCTTCGGCATAGCTGCAATTTTCAGAATATCTCCTCCGAGAATATCCATTTGACGAAGCTTTTCTTCTATATCCATATCATGTGGTGTATCATTGAAATCGTGATACGACATAACCACTGCTACACCCGAATTATGAGCTCCTGTAGTCGCTCGGGCTATATTATAGTTTCCTGCTGTAAATTCAACATCTACCATATCAACCAGCCCAGAAGTCAATACATTTCTCATAATCATTTCCATGTGCATATGGGCGCGGTCATTTCTCAGCTCTCCACCCTGTTCCTCACTTCTAAAGGTGAATAGGATTGCTCTGTCACTGAAAAGGCCTCGAAGATGTCTTAGTATATTAAATACATTTTCAGGAATCTCAACATTTCTATAGTAATCAGCCCGCCATTCAATAACTGCCACCTTACATTCCGGATGATCTTTATACTTCTCATCCAGGAGATCAATCTCTTTACGAATCGCCTGAGCCGCAGCAAAAATCTCCTCGCCAGTTGCACCATAAAGAGGTACAGCTATACGAGGGGTTCCATCGCCAAAGGTAAATCCCCTTACAGTTATTTTCTTGTCGTTATTATCCACAAACATGAACGACCACCCCTGTAATAACAGCAAACACAACTTCCATCACTGAAAAGAATATAACTATCTTTGGAATGCTCCAGTTCAGATTCTTTCTTAAATGATCATGAAATGGAAATCTCACATTCTTAAATAAGTTTACCTTAAATACCCTCAGTACTGCAAGCTTAAGTAATCCCAATCCTCCATCAAATAGAAAAACAAATGACATTGGTATAAAAACAAATGGATGTTTTGACTTCATAGCCAGAAGCGCCAGCAAAAATCCAATAGTTCTTGAACCCGCATCCCCCATAAGCACTGTACTTGGATTCCAGTTATACGTAAGGTATGCCGCAAGAACAAATGCCATAACAATAGCCAGTGCGGAATACACTCCCATGTTCCTTCCAAAAATGAAAGTAAAGGCAATCATTTCGATCACAGATACTGTTCCACAAAGACCATCAACTCCATCAGAGCAATTTGTCACATTTACTGATCCCCATATCAAAGCAACTGCCAGAATCACGTAAAGTACAACAGGGATGTGAATACGAGCCTTGAAAAAATAAACATTTGTTGGATTATTTAGAACAAATATTATCGCTCCAGCTGCTGCAATAACAAGATCAAGTATTCCCTTGATCAATTCTCCCCATGGACTCTTTGCAGCATCATCCAGGTATCCTGTTATCATCATAAAGAGCATTAGTATAACATAAGCATAAAACTCTGCTCCAACAGAATGCCTTATCTCGCTAAATGGCATAAAGAACAGTGACGAAATCACCAGGAATATTATAACCATTATAAGTCCAACACCTGTTACCTTGCCATTAGAATTTTTATTTATTTCTATTTTATTTCCATCCTTATCCGTTACGAACTTTCCACCATCTCTTGGAAGAAAGCCAAATGGTTTTGCCAGAAGGAGCATAGTAAGGATAAATGCAATTCCGGCAGCTATAAGAATTATATATTTATCAGCCATCCTTGGATGTAGTAAAGTGTAAAACATTATTTATAACTTTCCTTAAATTAATAATTTCTAGCTTCCTCTTCGCCATTCATTACACGAAGTGCGCCCTGTGCAAGAGCAAGAAGTTCATCCTCACCCGGATAAATTGTTACAGGCGCAATAAAGCCTACTCTCTCACTGATGTCTCCAGTCACCTGCTCACCATGAGCAATACCACCAGTAAGAATGATCTGATCAACCTTACCTTTTAGAACTGTAGCCATGGCACCGATATCCTTGCTGACCTGGTATACAAATGCATCAAAGACAAGCTTTGCTTCTGGTTCTGATAGACTACGCTTATAAACTTCCTGCGCATTATTGGTTCCTAAGTAAGCATTATAGCCACCATTTCCAATAAGCTTTTTCTTGATCTCAGCTTGAGTATATTTGCCTGAGAAACACATATCTACAAGAGCTGCAGGTGGAACTGCACCAGCTCTCTCTGGTGAAAATGCACCTTCGCCAGACAGCGCATTAAATACATCAACTATCTTACCACCAGTGTGAGCACCAACTGATACTCCACCACCCATGTGTACAACGATCAGATTCAGGTCCTCGTAAGCCCTTCCAACTTCTTTAGCATATCTCTTTGCAACCGCCTTCTGGTTAAGAGCATGGAATATAGATACTCTTGGAAGTTCAGGAACACCTGAAAGTCTAGCCACATCAGAAAGTTCATCAACCACAACTGGGTCAACGATATACGAAGGAACACCTATCTCATCAGCGATACCCTTAGCAAGAATACCACCAAGATTAGAAGCATGCTCTCCACCAACACCAATCTTAAGATCCTCAATAAGCTTATCAGTAACAGCATAAGTTCCACTTGGAATCGGCTTAAGCAGGCCACCACGGCCAACTATAACATTAAAACTGCTGATATCTTCTCCCTTTTCCTTAAGGAAATTAAGAATCATTTCCTTACGGAAGTCCACTTGATCAACAATTTTCTCGAACTGAGAAATCTCCTCTGTTGTATGACGGAGAGTTTCCTCTGATATAAGATTTTCATCTTCAAATATACCAAGCTTTGTTGAAGTTGAGCCCGGGTTAATTATAAGTGATTTTATCATTTTGTTTTACCTCGATTATTATAGATAGAATCCTTAACAGATTCTTACTTCTTTAATTATCTATTCTTCTTTAATGAGTCTGCAACAAGTGCACCCAGAGCCAGAGAATTTACCTTTACCTCAAAACTGTCTGATCTAGATGTCAAAATTACTGGTGCAGCTGTACCTGTGATAAGATTTCCATTTTTCACATTTGCAAAATGAACCAGTCCCTTGTAGAGAATGTTTCCAGCATGAATATCTGGGAACAGAAGTACATCTGCATCTCCAACTATCTTACGGTCTGTAGCACCCTTATGCTGTGCAGCCTCTGGACATGTTGCTAAATCCATCGAAAGAGGACCATCAACGATACAACCAGTAATCTCACCTCTCTCATTCATCTGTCTAAGTTCATCTGCCTCAACAGTTTCAGGCATCTTAGGGTTAACTACCTCAACTGCAGCAAGTGGAGCAACCTTAGGATTATCAATGCCACATGCATTACAAATCTCAACTGTGTTCTTTATAATACTTGCCTTATCCTCAAGAGTTGGATATGGAACAAATGCTACATCTGTAAGGAAGAGCAGACGATCTACACCCTCCATCTCAAATACACATACATGGCTGAGAGGTCTTCCTGTACGAAGTCCAACCTCTTTATCAAGCACTGAACGAAGGAAGTCCTTTGTGTCAATAAGTCCCTTCATATACATATCAGCCTTGCCATCATGAACCAGCTTAACTGCCTCTCTTGCCGCCTCAATCTTGTCTTTAACATCAAGGAGCTCATAATCATCCAGATTCATTCCAATTTCTTCAGCAATAGGCTTGATCAAGTCAACATCACCAACCAGAATAGAATCTGCAATACCTCTTTCTTTTGCAGCCTTTACAGCAAGAAGTACCTCATCGTCCTGCGCAACCGCAACAGAAACCTTCTTCTTATCGACCTGGGAAAGTCTCTTAAGAAGATCATCAAAACTTTTACTCATAATTTTTTCCTCTTTCTATTTATAGTTTCTATTTGTAGTTATATTAATAGTCATTATAATAGCTTGAATCTTTATTACCTGTACTTATTTATTATTCTTCTTATCATCCAGGAAATCTACCACCACCTGAGCTATAAATGGTGCCGCTGTAAGAAGCACAGCTAAGAACGCAAGACTCTTCTCAGAGTTTCCTTTTCTAAGCGCTTTGAAATAAGCACGTTTAATATCTTTTCGCTCCCTCTTCTCTGCCTTCTTTTCAGACTTTTTCTCCTGTTTTCTAAGCTTCTTGGCATTCTTCCTGGCAAGATTCACTGCCTTTTTCGCTCTTGATACCCCATTTTTATCCATATTATTCACCCGACTCATCTTCTTCGTACACATAGTCCTTGCCTGGCAGAACAGCATTCATGATTATTCCAACTACTGAACCAACTGCAAGACCCGAAAGTGAGATTGTCATATTTCCAATAAGTATGTTAATAGCTCCTCCTGAGCTGTATTTGATACCAATTGAAAGAACCAATATAATAGCAGCTATTATAACATTTCTCGACTTGCTGAAATCAATCTTATTCTCAACAATATTTCTTACACCGACTGCAGATATCATTCCATAAAGAACAAGTGAAATACCGCCGATAACCGCTGTAGGAATAGCTGATATACATGCTGCAACCTTTGGTGAGAAGGAAAGAACAACCGCAAAATATGCTGCGATTCGTATTACCCTTGGATCATATACTTTGGAAAGCGAAAGAACACCAGTGTTTTCTCCATAGGTTGTATTTGCAGGAGCACCGAAAAGTGATGCAAGTGTAGTTGCAAGACCGTCTCCAGTAAGCGTTCTATGAAGTCCAGGATCTTTTATATAATTCTTTCCGACTGTTGATGATATAGCTGAAACATCTCCAATATGCTCCACAATAGTTGCGAGAGCAATCGGAACGATTGTGATTACTGCAGAAATAAGCAGTTTGCTGTCAGGATTTCTGAAGATTGCAAACACAGTATCTTCAAATTGAAATGGTAATCCTACCCATGCTGCATCTTTTATAGCCTGAACCTTTGCCCCATCAAAAAGAATAAAGTTATCATTATTCCCACCTAATACAATATGGAAAATAATCGATACAAATGTTGATCCTAGAACACCCAGAATAATAGGTATAATCTTAATCATACCCGAGCCATAGATATTACAGATAATTATTATAAGAATTGCCACAATTGCAATCACCCAGTTTGCTGAACAATTTTCCACTGCTGACTGGGAAAGAGTAAGACCAATTGCAATAATGATTGGACCTGTTACTATTGGAGGGAAGAACTTCATCACCCTGCCAGTACCAAATGCTTTGATAAGAGCAGCAAGCACAAGATACAAAAGGCCTGCACATGCAACACCGAAACACGCATATGGAAGCAGTTCTTTCTCCCCCTCAGGAGCTATAGCTGCATAACCTGCGAGAAATGCAAATGATGATCCCAAAAATGCAGGTACCTTTCTCTTTGATACAAGATGAAACAGAAGTGTTCCAATTCCCGCAAAAAACAAAGTAGCTGAAACACTCAGTCCTGTAAGCGCAGGAACAAGAACTGTAGCTCCAAACATCGCGAACAGATGCTGCATACCTAATACAAGCATCTTAGGTGTCCCCAGCTTTGTTGCATCATACACCGGATAGCTTATCGGATTCTTAGCTTTCTGCTTCGCTTCGTTAATTACTTCCTCTTCAAGTTCTGCCTGTTTTTCCGCCTGTTTTTCTGTTTTTGAGACCGCTTTTTTCTCAGCTTTTTCTTCTTTACTCATGAAACACATCCCCTCACTTTCTCATTTTCCGATTAAGCACCATTCGACAATGCACTCCAGCAGTTATTGTATCATTATTATGCAGAAAATCCTATAGTAAAATGGCAAAAACCACTATCCCCATATATGTGCCAGATAACTGATTGTTGCTGCAATACTAACTAAAATAAGAAATGGAATAACTCCTATAATAGTTTCCTTCACTCCTTTTTTATGTACCCTGTCATTACCAATAAAGCGGTGAACTCCGTCCTTCTCAATAAGTTCAACCTCTTCACCCTTCTCATAACAACAGAACATAGGACTCTGCTTAGCATAGACAGTATTTCCACCCTTTGTTTTAATTGTCATTTCAATTACTGTCTTATGCGTCAGTTCATCAGTGGTTTTTTCCATAGACTTAATCTTTCCAGTAACCACATTCCATCCTTTAAGTTTCTTCTTTTTTCGATGAGCGCTTCCCGCAGCAGCAAAGAAGAGTCCCACAAGAAAAACTATAGTAAATAGTACTCCAATTATATTTTTCAGCATTTGATACTTTCCTTATTTTATAATTCTATTTTTTATTATTCTTATTTTTATAATAAAATATTCCCTCAAATAATTTATTTATTATAAATTATATTTCTAAAACACACTCTGCTTATTATATAGCATAACCCATTAAAAATCTAGCACACAAAAAGCCCTTCGGAATTCTGATATAATCATCTCTGAAAACATCTTATCCCGAAGGGCTTATTATCTAATTCATTTTGTATGGATCATTTTATTACGCTATAGAACAATCTCTATGAAACACATTTAAGCCTACAGCTGTGGTCCAGCAGCAACAAGTGCTTTACCAGCATCATTTGTCTCGTACTTCTTGAAGTTCTTTACGAATCTCTCAGCAAGATCTTTAGCCTTAGCTTCCCACTCTGCAGCATCTGCATATGTATCTCTAGGATCAAGGATTCCTGTGTCTACACCTGGAAGTGATGTAGGTACTTCGAAGTTAAAATAAGGAATTGTCTTTGTCTCAGCCTTATTAACATCACCATTAAGAATAGCATCGATGATACCACGAGTATCCTTGATAGAAATTCTCTTACCTGTTCCATTCCATCCTGTGTTAACGAGGTAAGCCTTAGCTCCGCTCTTCTGCATCTTCTTAACAAGCTCCTCACCATACTTTGTTGGGTGAAGTTCAAGGAATGCCTGTCCAAAACAAGCTGAGAATGTAGGTGTTGGCTCTG
>CACZRU010000301.1 GCA_902783605.1 uncultured Lachnospiraceae bacterium | reverse complement strand
TGCATAAAACACTGCAAAGACAGGAACGGTAATACGAAATTTATTCTTTCTGGTTTTGTGATGAAAAACCAACATACCAATAAGTGCTCCAAATGCACCACCAAGAACTGCAACAAGGATAAGTCTGGATTCCGGTATCCTAAACTTATCCTTCTCTGCTTTTTTCTTATCAACGCCATAAAGAATGAAGGCAAGGATATTTATAATTATCATGTAGTAAACTAATATCATTTTTTATTTCATTTCTTCTTTTTCAATTTCACTTCTTGCCGGTCAGGTAGTACACTGCAAGGGCCGTCCTGTGTGACAGGTTCTCCTTCGACAAAATATTCGTTATGTAGTTCTTCACCGTACCCTCTGAGATAAAAAGCTTTGAAGCTATCTCTTTGTTTGAGAGACCTTCTGCTACTGCCTTTACTATATCCAGCTCTCTCTCCGAATATCCAGTAGCATCGAAGCCATTTCCACCTGTACCTGATGCCCCATTTCCCAGCTGTCCCTCTGACTGCCCTGTCAGAGTCGCACCCGATGCAAGAGTTTCAAGGATGCTTCCTTCCATAACACCGGTGCCATTATATACCGACTTAATCATCTGCTTCAAATGATCTGGTGTGTGATTCTTGATTAGGTACCCCTTCGCCCCAGACTGAAGCGCCTGTTTTACCAGATCATCATCATCAAAGGTCGTAAGGATCAGAACCTTTCCTAAGTCATGCTCCACAATATACTTTGTTGCCTCGATACCATCCATTTCCGGCATCTGAATATCCATTAGAAAAACATCCGGCTTCTCTTTCTCAGCCAGTTCTATAGCCTCGCGGCCATTGGCAGCTGAACCAAGAACCTCAAAGTCGTCATCCACATCCAGGATTATCTTCATTCCATCACGAACAAAGTCGGAGTCATCTGCTATTATAACTTTTATTTTATCCATAATATTAACCTTTCCACCTCATCCGTCTTCGCTACGCTCAGCCACCTTCCCCTCAAGGGGAAGGCTTATTTATAGCGGGAGAAGCATGTTGACCTTGAAGCCCTTCTGAGTTCCAGATTCATTCCTACTTTCAAAGTCGATAGTACCACCTGCTTCACGTATTCTCTTACGCATTCCGGAGAGCCCCATCCCATCTTCAATTTTGTCACAGCCAACGCCGTCATCTTTGATGGTACATCTCACCATTTTATTCATTACTACTATACAAATATCTATATGCTCACAGCTGGAATACTTCATAGAATTTGTAACTGCTTCAAATGCATTATCCAGGATTACTTCCCATAAATAATCAGGTACCTTTGATAGATCGCCTTCACTTTCAAACTCAGCCTCTACGCCCTTATTGTTACAGTCCTCACAGAGCTCATAAATCTGAAGGAGTGCCATTTGCTTCTTCTCAGGTCTCTCTTTTCTAAGTATTGCACGGATTTCATCCATACCAGTTCGAAGCTGATCTATAACTGCCTGAGTCATGGAGCGCGCCTTATCTGGATCTTTATCCATTATAACCTTTATTGCCTCAAGCTGGTATATGGAGCCATTTATGTTGTGGCCCAGCTTATCATGAAGGGTCTGCGAAAGAGCAGCCCTTTCTTCCAGGACTTTATTCTCAGACATAAGAATATTCTTCTTCATCTGCTCTCTTGCAGTAGTCTCTTGAATTCTCATATCTCTTTTCAGGCTCTGCTGAGTTATAGTATCCTGCATCATCTGCTTTTCGTAGTCAGTAACTACAAATTCATGCTGCATATAAAAGACTAGCATAAATGTGAGAATGATTATCTGTGTGATCACATCCATGGTCATCTCTTCAATGATATTAACCAAGATGTATTTTTCTACAAATATGGTCATATATATCAGATAATACCAGATTCTTCTTGCCTTTATACAAAGCAGAATCTCATAATAAAGAAAGGCTCCTAGGAATATATATCCAGCCCCACCCATGTACAAAAGACTGCCAACACCTATTGCAGCTATGACAAAGAAAACTGCTTTCTTCCTGCCATCAACAAACTCCTTCAAGCATACCATAGATATATATAACGAAATAAGCAGGAGTATCTCTGCAGATACTCCTGTCTTCTCTTCATTTATCATCACACCGTATACGCTGAAAAGCAGCATGACGATGATTCGTACTATTAAAAAGTATTTTTCTTTTAAATTGTCGCTTACGACTCTCCCCACTCTTCACTCCTTCTAACCTTAAGGCCAATACCGCCGAGGCTAAGGATTATTGCTAAATATGCCACTGTTATACATATTAACATACCGTAAGCCTTGTTGTCTCCAACAAATATCATTTCAGTTCCCTGAAGGAACCATTTCTGTGGCATCAGAGCAGAGATAACCTTTATAGCCTTTGATGCTGAATCCAGAGGGAAGTAAGAGCCACTAAAGAGAGATGACATACACCAGAGTGTAAATGTTGCTACACTGGCACCAAATACATCATTCATCATAATTCCCATAAACATACTGAGAGAGCTAAAGATAAGACCCATCATAAAGATTATTAAGACAAATACTGGTCTGCTCATTCCTACATCATTCATATCAAGCATCAGACTACATAAAGCAACAACTCCTGTCATAAGAACTGATACAAGAAATACTGATACAAATTTTGAAGCAAAGTATGTTAAAACGTTTGTCTTCGAGAGAGAAACTCTTGTAAAGACTCCATTTTTCTGTTCCTTGATTGCACCATTTGCTACAAAGAAACCTGCGAATACAAAACCAAGTGTAAGGAATGAGAATGCATATCCCATCTGAGCCTTCTGATCAGACTGTTCTTCAGTCAAATCATTTCCTGTACCTGCTACTGATGTCACTTTCTTTTCAGGTGTCATATCATCAACTGACTTAAGATTTTCAATTATTTCATCAGCTTCTGAATCTGCTTCTAATATATAATCCTTTGCAGTATCTATTCTCGAAAGCTGCAGTGTCAGCTCATTTTCAAGCGCATCTGTTCTGGAATCATCTGAAAGAACATACATAGTAAGTGCTTCATCCATCTTGCCTTCCAGCATCTTCTCATCAAAATCAGCTGGTATATAAAGAGCCGCCCCCATACGATCTTCATATGCATCGAACTCTATATGGTCTTTTATAAACTCATCTGTAACTTGCCTCTCGGAAATATCAGCTCTGCATACAGTAAACAGCCCACTGTTTCCAAGTCTTTCTAAAAGGTAATTAGAAAGCTCTGTATTCGAGGCATCATATACCTTAACTGTATACTGTCCATTTGAACCATAATATGCAACCTTTTCATCTGCTGAATCAAGTTCAACTACCAGCTCATCTTCTTCTACAAAAGCAGTATAGTGTGTATTTCCCTTTAACAAAAGAGTTGATAATACTGGCATAAAAACAATGAAAAGCCATATAATCTTTGTTCTCACCAAAAGCTTCATACTCATTTTGATTAATGTTTTCATGCTCTTCCTCCCTTTCTGATCTTGCCAGCTATTACAGCAATAAACGAACAAACCACTATAATGCCACCTGTATATATGAATGAACTATTTACGAAATCACTGCTGCCCATACAGGATAATTCTGTAAGAGCCCTGTTAATATGATATATAGGCGACAGATTCTTAAGAATCATTGGATGAGATGAGAAGAGATATGTCTCAAATGCTCCTCCGAAGAATCCCATAATCCAAACTACTGTGAAACAAATGATGATTGTTGCTATCATGTTATCTGTAATGTTATAAATCATTACTCCAAATGCTGAAGCAGCCGCAACTGATAAAACAACAATCAGTAATGATAGAGGGATATTCCCCCAATGTACTCCCAGAAGAAGTACTGTAAGTAATCCTGCAGCAACAGTTCCAAGTGATGCAACTATGGCAAGAGGAACAAACTTTCCAAGATACTCTTTAAATGATGACAGGTTTGCAACCTGATATCTCTTTCTGATCTTATATTTCTTTTCATTCATAAAGATACCAGCACCTGCAACTATG
>CACZRU010000300.1 GCA_902783605.1 uncultured Lachnospiraceae bacterium | reverse complement strand
TATGATGTAATGTTCTCGTCAAATGAGACTCCTGCTGAAGAGTTTGTAAAATGTGCTGAGATCGGTGGCATCATCAACCTTGATGATATCACTCATATAGATTTTGTACTTGAAGCATTAGGCGGAAAGCTTCCAAAGAGAATGTGCTGCCGTTTCAATCCAGGTGGAATCTTCCAGCTTGGTGAGAGTGGCGAGGCTGTTCAGGTTATGGATAATCCTGGTGATGCTAAGTACGGAATGACACCTGAGCAGATTATTGAAGCATATAAGAGACTTTCTGATCTGGGAGTTGAGGAGCTTGGTCTTCATAGCTTCCTTGCTAGTAACACTCTTTCAAATGATTATTATCCAGCTCTTGCAAAGATTCTCTTTGAGCTGGCTGTAGAGATAAAGGAAAAGACTGGCGTTAAGCTTTCATTTATCAATCTTTCCGGTGGTGTCGGTATCGCATATCAGCCAGATGCACCATCAAATGATATTGCTAAGATTGGTGAAGGCGTTCACAAGGTTTATGATGAGGTTCTTGTTCCAGCAGGAATGGGAGATGTTTCAATCTTCACTGAGCTGGGAAGATTCATGCTTGCACCATATGGACATCTTATTACAAAGGCTGTTCATGAGAAGCACATCTATAAAGAATATATTGGTGTAGATGCCTGTGCAGCAAATCTTATGAGACCTGCTATGTATGGTTCATATCATCATCTGACAGTTCTTGGTAAGGAGGATGCACCTGCTACAGAAATCTATGATGTGGTAGGTTCACTTTGTGAGAATAACGACAAGTTTGCAATCGACAGAAAGCTTCCTAAGATTGACATGGGAGACTATATCTGCATTCATGATGCGGGAGCACATGGTTTTGCCATGGGTTACAACTATAATGGAAGACTCTGGTCTTCAGAACTTCTTCTTCGCGAGGACAATTCAGTAATCTGCATCAGAAGAGCTGAGACTCTGGATGACTACTTTGCAACTCTTGATGGATTCTGGGATGTGGAGCTGTAAATGGCTTCTTTCTGTTGTGTGTTTTCTTGCCGACAGGCCAGATTTTGACTTATATTGAAGATATGCTATAATGTGCATCGGAATGATTCTGCAAAGTGAGGGTTCTTGGAGGGCAGAATACATTCTTGATATAATAACTTTTTAGAAGGTTTAATAGGAGGGATTTAAGTATGAGAAAGAAGTTTTTAGCTATTGCTCTTACAGCTGCATTCTGTATGGGCGCGTTGTCAGCTTGTGGAGGAAGTGACAGTAATGATACTGCTGACACAACAGAGGCTGCTACTGAGGCAGAGGCAACTACAGAGGAAGCAACAGAGGCAGAGCCAGCAACAGAGGAGATTTCATTTGATAATGGTTCTTGGAAGGTAACAGCTCAGGCGCCAGAAGGTTCTAGTTATGTATTTACTGAGAATCAGCCAGACACAATTAAGACACCAGGATCAGTTTTTATTGACTCTCCAAAGATTGTGGGTTCAATTGGAACAAAGACAGTATTTGGTGATGACAAAACATTTGATGGAATGATCAAGTTCATCACAGCAGATGATTATACTGGAACAATTAAGGACTTTGAAGAGCTGAAGTTTGGAGACAGAGACGCTATCAAGTATGAGTACAGATATGGAAGTGGTGAGGGAGATCTTTATGGATATTGGTATTATATCGATTTCCCAGAGCTTTATGAAGGATGTATGATAGAAATGGTTGTTGCTGTAGCTGATGGAAAACCAGAGAGCACAGAGGCAACATTTGCAGATGAAGAGGTTAAGGCTTTTATTGATTCTCTCAAATTTGATGTAAGCAGTGGTGAAGCAACAAGCACTGAAGAGGCTAGCGCTGATGAGGCAGAAGAAGCTACAGAAGCTGCAGAAGATGCAGGTCCAGTAAATGGTGGCGAGCTGTCTGACAATGGTGTTACTATTTCTGTAGAGTCTGATACATCAAAGGGTGGTGACTGGTATGTAGATGCAACATCATTCACAGTATATTATTACAATGTTCCAACAAAGGATGATGCATATTCAAACTCACCTAGAATACAGGTTTCACTTGGAGATCAGAGTAGCTTTGATTACTATGCAGAGAAGCAGGAAAATGTTGTAGATATTGAGAATAGAACAATTGGTGGTCTTGATCTTAAAGGAAAGACATACTCATATGTTGGTATGGAGTGGACAGAGTACTACGGAATTGTTTCAGGCGAAGAGTACATAAGAATTCAGATCAGTGATGTAGATATCGCTGACGGAACAGACGGTGCAAATATCCTCGACAACATGAAGATTGAGGTTAAATAATTTACTCCATTGAGATCTCATTGAGAAAGAATCTTATAAAAGATTCTCAATAAAACATAGAATGATTACAGGAGCTGGTGATGAAAGATAAGTCACCGGCTCCTTTTTATGTGTCAAAACGTGGGTGCCGTTTAGCTTTTTTTTGTGGTATATTATTATCATGGGACTAAGTAAGCTGAAAAAATTAACATATATCGTCAACACGACGATACTGATTATGGTGCTTGGCTTAATGGGATTCTTCTATATCATTAAAGCCTCATTTTTAGTGTACTTCAGTATTCCGACAGCGCTTATCTATGTTATAGGATACTATCTTATCTCCAGAGAACGACTTTACGACTATGTGAGGCTGGTATATTTCTGGATTTCTCTATATATGGGTGTCACTACTGTGTGCCTGGGCTATGGATACGGCTTCCATCTTTACAGCATGTCTATGATTCCTATCATTTTCTATTCGGTTTATATGGGGCGCTCATTAAAAAATACAAAAAGCGTAAATGCGATTCCGGCCAGCATAGCCATAGTTGTTATATATCTGGTCTGCACACTTATTCCGGTTTTTAAGGGACCGATATATTCAAATGATCTTGGAGTGGATGTAATCTTCTGGATTGTGAATTCAATTATTGTTTTTTCTTTCCTGATTTTTTATACGAATATGCTGATCAAGGGGATTTCGAGTTCTGAGGACCGCTATATTAAGCTTGCGATGGAGGATAAACTGACGGGGCTGTACAACAGGCATTATATGCTTGACAGACTAGATGAACTAGCTGAAAAAGATATAGATACAAAAAATAAAGATATAAAAGATAGTAGTGCAGAAGATGATTATTATATTGCAATGCTTGATATAGATGACTTTAAGAAGATAAATGATGTTTATGGCCATAATGCCGGTGATTTTATTCTTAAATCTGTTGCTGAGATAATGAAGAGCACATGCTCAGATTCATTGGTCTGCAGGTGGGGCGGTGAAGAATTTCTTGTGCTTGGATATGATAAAACAATTGCTGCCCAGCAGATGGAGGGACTAAGTGAAAAAGTTAGCAGGGAGGCATTTGTCTTCGAAGAAAATAATATCAGCTTGACAGTGACGATAGGTATCGCAGATAGAAATGAGGCGGATTCAATAGATAAATGGATTCAGGCTGCTGATATCCGTCTTTATGAAGGAAAAAAATCTGGAAAGAATAGAGTGGTATATCACTAAAACATAGTTTTATAATTGTGATAAATGTAGTAGAATAGGGGATGTGAATTTTCACATTCCCATTTTGTTTGTTTAAGTTTCAAGCTCTATTAATAATTTTAACATCGGGAGGCGAACTGTAATGCTATTAATGACAAAGAGATTTAAATGGTTAAGTGTTGTACTTACAACCGCAATTATGTTATCTTTGGTATTTATTCCAGGTATCAGTACAAATGCAGAGGGCTGGCAGGGCGATGGCTCTGGCTGGTGGTATGAGGAGAGTGATGGCTCTTACCCATCAGAGAGCTGGAAGGAATTAAGCGGCAAATGGTATTATTTTGATGCAGCTGGCTACATGGTGACTGGCTGGAGAGAGATAGGCGGAACTTATTATTATTTTGAAGCAGACGGCACAATGGCTACTGATAAATGGATTGGTGATGACTATGTTGATGCCAGTGGAGCGTGGACAAAGACTTGGGGAACAACAGGCTGGCAGCTCCGTAATGGCAAATGGTATTATTATAATGGAGATGGCTCAGCGGCTACTGGCTGGATGCAGGATGGAAGATATTGGTATTATCTGGATGCTGATGGCGGAGTTCATACCGGATGGCTTCAGTATAATGGTGACTGGTATTACATGGCATCCGACGGAAGGATGAGCGTTGACTGGATAAATGACGGTGCTGGATGGTATCTCATGAGTGCTGAGGGCAAATGGATTGATGACTATAAGATAATATATCTCACATTTGATGATGGTCCTGGTCCTTACACAGACAGACTGCTTAGTATTCTTGATCAGTATAATGTTAAGGCTACCTTTTTT
>CACZRU010000299.1 GCA_902783605.1 uncultured Lachnospiraceae bacterium | reverse complement strand
GGACTCTCATTTGCTATTGTTAATCCTAACAACGAACAGATGATGGCGGCCTATAGATCCTTCCTGGCGCTGTCAGATATGGACCCTCAGTGTATGGGATTTATCGAGGCTTATGCAAATGCTACTGTTGCGACAATTAGTACTGGTGGTTCTGGAACTGGTAGTGCTGGAGCTGGTCAAGGTACGTCTGGAGTGGATGCTGGCGGAGCAAGCGGTTCAGGAGGTTCTCAGCTGAGTCATGCGATAGAAAAGGGCATGGTTGGTGTTGCTGAAAATGCCATGAAGGAAGCAATGAAATCCAGAGATGCTCTTGAGATTATAAATGATGAACTTATACCAGCTCTCGACAAAGTGGGGAAGGGATTTGAGAAGGGGACAGTATTCCTTCCACAGCTTCTGCTAAGTGCAGATGCCGCTAAGGCTGCATTTGAAGTGGTTAAAGTATCTCTGGCAGGTAAGCCGAGAGATATGAAGGGCAAGGTTATCATCGCTACTGTAAAGGGTGATATTCATGATATCGGAAAGAATATTGTGAAGGTTATGCTGGAGAATTATGGCTACGATGTAATCGACCTTGGAAAGGATGTTCCACCTGAGGTTATTGTCGATAGAGCAGTTGAGGATGATGTAAAGCTGATTGGTCTGAGTGCTCTAATGACCACAACGGTTGTTAGTATGGAGGATACCATCAAGCTTCTCCGTGAGAAGAAACCTGAAACAAAGGTGGTTGTCGGTGGAGCTGTAATGACCCAGGAATATGCTGATGCCATTGGAGCGGACTGCTATGCAAAGGATGCTATGGCAACTGTGAGATATGCTGATGAGGTATTCTCATCATAGATAAGACCAGTGGGGCTGGAACTTCTGGTCGTAAAAAATCAAAAGAAATTGATAAGATAGTACATTTAATTATATATGTATTAAGTGATACAATGTTAAAAGTATAAATATGTCTGTTCACAGAAAATGAACAGGAGAGGAGTGAAGAAATGAGTATTAAGGAATTAATCGATGCAGGAAAAACAGCTATAGGAATTGAGTTTGGTTCAACAAGAATCAAGGCTGTTATGGTAGATGATAAAGGTAACCCAATCGCTCAGGGGGGATTTGGCTGGGAGAACCAGTTCGTTGATGGAATCTGGACCTACAGTCTGGACATGATCTGGAAAGGTCTTCAGGAAGCATATGCAGATCTTCTTGCAGATGTTAAGAAGCAGTATGATACAGTTATAAAGACAACAGGAGCTATCGGTTTTAGTGCTATGATGCACGGATATATGGCTTTTGATAAGGATGATACTCTTCTTGTTCCATTTAGAACCTGGAGAAATACTATTACTGAAGAAGCAGCGGCTGCCCTTACTAAGGAGTTCGGTTTCAACATCCCACAGCGCTGGAGTATCGCACATCTGCATCAGGCAATTCTGAATAAAGAGGAGCATGTTAAGGACATCACATTCTTTACAACACTTGCTGGTTATATTCATTGGCAGTTAAGTGGAGAGAAGGTTCTTGGTGTTGGTGATGCATCAGGAATGGTCCCAATAGATAGTACAACACGAAATTATAACGAGGATTATCTCACAAAATACGATAAGGTTTTAGCTGATTATGGCTTTGATTGGAACATCCGTGGAATTCTTCCAAAGGTTCTTGTAGCTGGAGAAAATGCAGGTGCTCTTACAGCAGAAGGTGCTGCAAAGCTGGATGTCAGTGGGAATCTTCAGGCTGGTATTCCAATGTGTCCTCCTGAGGGAGATGCAGGAACAGGTATGGTTGCTACAAACAGTGTAGCAGTAAGAACAGGAAATGTGTCTGCTGGAACTTCCATCTTCGCCATGGTAGTTATGGAGAAGGCCCTCAGCAAGGTGCATGAGGAAATCGATGTAGTTACAACCCCTGTAGGTGACGATGTAGCTATGGTTCACTGCAATAACTGTACATCAGATATAAATGCATGGGCTAATATATTCAGGCAGTACAGCGAAGCTATGGGTATCGAGGTTGATACAGATAAACTTTATACAACACTCTTTAAGGCTGCATTAGATGGTGCTCCTGACTGTGGAGGACTTGCTGGATTCAACTATTTCTCTGGTGAGCCTGTAACAGGATTTGATGAAGGTAGACCAGTATTCATGAGAAAGGTAAATGCAGATTTCTCATTTGCAAACTTCATGAGACTTCATCTTTATTCAGCAGT
>CACZRU010000298.1 GCA_902783605.1 uncultured Lachnospiraceae bacterium | reverse complement strand
AGAATGCATATTAAGATATACAAAAAAACGATTCGGACATATCATCCGAATCGTTTTTTTATTCACCATCATCAACTTCTTCGTCATAGACTTCTTCAGTTGATTCATATTTTAATCTTTCTTCCTCATCCTTAATCTTTTGCGCTGCAGCTAGTTCTCCAAGATTCCTTCCCGTATCAAACAGCACGCTTTGATCATCATAAGTCACCATGAAACATATATCAAAATCATAGTATTCACCATGGAACAGACTTTCAACCGGCAGATGACTTATAAAACCAGCCTGATCATAATTCAGACCATCATCTACAAAAGCTGTAACATCTTTTCTCACTTCCATCATCGTCGGTAAGCTGTAGTATTTCCCGGTTTCATTATCCTTTAATACTACATTAAAAGTTCTCAGAAACGTTGGATTTCCATCTTCAAAGAACCACCCATGCACATATACCCAGTTCTCACCGTTACTTCTTGTGGTTTCATAGGTTCTGACACCATCAAAAGCATAATGATATTCCTCTCCGGAAACAACAGTAATGGCATCTCCATCTATTTCTTTCACTGTTGTATCCCCGGAAATCATCAGACATCGGATAAAAATATATGTTACCAGCCCGATCATCAGGAATTTTATAATAGTTCTAATTACTATTTTTTTCTTTTCCTTTTTTTCCATAATCAATTTTCCACATTTCCAGATTTGCAAATACCAGCGTTGCAAAAATATTGTAGTGCCACTCTTCAAGATGATGATCTAAGAATCCTGAAACAGCCACTACTGCAATAATAGCAATAGCTAAATAGTTCTTTGTTCTGAATAATCTGAACATAAGATATGTAAGCAGTGCCAAAAAGATTACTGCAAAGATAATTCCATGAATTATTGAAAATCTCATATAAGATATATCAATAAATGTATATTCCTTTGGTAGTACGGTTGTTCCTCCATTACCGACTCCTCCGATATTGTTGCCCAAAAGAGTTGGAGGATTTTCAGTATACATCCTCTTGCTTATACTTAACCTGTCATATATGGATCTCATTCCGAACAGCTTTCCTATGATTGCCGAACCCGGAATGTCTATTCCCTCTTCATAATTAATTACGTAATAGTGACTTATAAGTCCCCAGAAAAGAAACATCGGAACACAGATCAGGGAAAGAACCTTGAATATTCCATGCATAACTTTGATATTTCTAAGGCGCGTTCCGACAAATATCTGAAACAGCAGTGTAAGAACTACTGTTATAAGAATCCAGCCCATGTTAGACCTTGCAATCATATAATTCTTGCATAAAAGGAACGCCATGATAAGTGCGATATAATCTATAAAATTATACCATTTCAATTCCTTCTTCTTTATTATGCAGTAGGCCATAACAATATAAGTAATCCTTGCCGCTGCATCCGTAGGATATATTATCCCCATAGCATGTCTGGCATCCAGCAGGCTCTCTGAATTGAAATAGATAAGATCCGGAACCATTCTAAGATCTGAAAGAACGAAAGCCGCTGCTGACACAAATATGCTTGTAAATATAAAGATTAAAAGAATCACATTTGGTGATCTCTTTATAAATGCGATCATGAGCATAAACATAGTAAATATGATTGCATTTCCACTTATTCCATAATGAACGATTGCAAATACAATTATGCCCACATACACCAGAAGCCAAAGCCTGTTTTCGACATCATATAACGTCACTATGGCCATGACCAGAAGCAGAGAAATCACTACTATGTACGAATAATAAATAATTGTCGTGTCACCGATGGCACCTGGAATCATCGTACAATAGAACATCCTTGCAAGCAGCAGGATGCCAAACATAAAGTAAACTACTACATCAAATACCTGCTTATGGTGTATATAAAACTCTTTATGCGCCTCTTCAAAATCTGTTTTTAACAGCTTATCCGCTAATAACAATACGCCCTTTGAAAACGTCAGATTGATCAGAAATCTGACGATCATACTTGGCCATATATACTCATATTCCCAAAGATAGATATATAAATAATCAAAATGTGCAAAGAGGAAAAAAAGTGCGACCTCTGCATATGAAGCTTTCAGAAGAACCAGCTTTGATTTTTCCTTAGCCCCGCTGCTGCCTTTTTTCTTATAGCAATCAAACGCAAAAAGCAGAAGCAACAATACAACCACAAGAATTCTGGTGTAATTAAGTACATCCATATCCGTGATCAGGTATCCTCTGAATGTCATAAGCAATAAGACAAGTAACAGAATAACTCTATTCTTTTTTGCCGTTTCCAATAAGATCATTTATATCTGCCTGTCAGCCTTTCATTTCCTTCTTTATCTCATGCTTAGTATATATTTTACATAAAGGATAACATGAATAATTTGTCTT
>CACZRU010000297.1 GCA_902783605.1 uncultured Lachnospiraceae bacterium | reverse complement strand
AGATAAAAAAACAGATAAAAAACAGATAAAAAACAGATAGAAAGGAATCGTCATGAGTGATATAAATAATAGCAAAAAAGACGATAGAAAAGACGAGGGGTTAACACTTCTTGGAAATCAGGGAGTAAAATATCCACAGGATTATAATCCTTCAGTTCTTGAGACTTTTGAAAACAAACATCAGGATACGGATTATTTTGTTAAGTTTAATTGTCCTGAATTTACTAGTCTTTGTCCGATTACAGGACAGCCGGACTTTGCTACAATCTATATATCATATATTCCTGATGTGAAGATGGTTGAGAGTAAATCACTTAAGCTGTATCTTTTCAGCTTTAGAAATCATGGTGATTTTCATGAGGACTGTGTTAATAAAATTATGAAGGATCTTATTGAATTAATGGATCCCAAATATATAGAGGTTTGGGGTAAGTTTACTCCAAGGGGCGGAATCTCAATTGATCCTTATACAAACTATGGTCGAAAGGGAACAAAGTGGGAGGAGATGGCCTGGCAGAGACTTTCACAGCATGATATGTACCCTGAGAAAATAGATAATAGATAAAAAAATAATAAATAACAAATAAATGACAGAGAATAAATTACAAATAATAAATTACATAAATAGTTAAAGTTGAAGAGGAAAAGTGTTTGATTAAGAATTTGATTAAGGTAGATAGCATTAGAAAAAGCTTTAAGAGTAATGAGGTTCTTAAGGGCGTAAGTTTCGAAATAGAAGAGGGAACTATATATGGTCTTATCGGCAGAAATGGAGCCGGTAAGACTACTCTTATGAATATCATGTCTGGGCTTATGGAGGCGGATGGTGGAAGCTATAATTTCACGGGTGCAGCGTATCTTCCAGATCTGCCTGCTTTTTATGATTATTTAAATACAGATGAATATCTGGACTTTCTTCTTCAGGGGGCAAATCCCGCAAGAAGAGATGAGCTTCTTCAACTTGTAGGTCTATCAAAGGGAATCAGGGTCAAGACTATGTCCCGAGGAATGAGACAGCGGCTGGGTATTGCAGCAGTTCTTGTAAACAATCCAAAGATTATTCTTTTGGATGAACCAACTTCAGCTCTGGATCCTGCCGGTCGAAACGATGTTAAGAATATATTGATGAAACTTAAATCAGAGGGGAAGACCATAATTCTTTCAACACATATTCTAGCTGATATGGACAGCATTTGTGATAAGGCTGGCTTCCTTAGTAAAGGTGTAATTGCAAAGGAAGTAGATATAGCCGAAAGCAGGAAGAGTACATCGGAGGTTGTAGTTAAGTTTAGCACAGAACCTGATTTGGATCTCTTATATCAATATACAAAAAGAATTTATATTCTTGATCCGGTTACAATAAAACTTAGTATTCCGGATGAAAACAGAATAGTTGAACAGCAAAAACTGCTTCAGGGACTAGGTGCTATGTCTCAGGAAATAGTTTCTATCAGCAGTGGTGCATTATCCCTTGATACCATCTTTAAGGGGGTGTGCCTGTGAATAATAATCATATAAATAATAATCATATAAATAATAATCATATAGATACTAATAGCAGTACTGTAAACAATATTAAATGCTGTATCAGGAAGGATATTTATGAGGTCTCCAGAACAGGAAAGTTAATTCTGTTCCTTGCTCTTTCACTAGGAATGGCAGTTATGATTATGGCATTTACAATAATATTTACAGATGTTCCAGATGCCTTAACATCAGAGCTTCCAGATCTGGATATAAGTTCTCTGGAGAGTATGATGAGTACATTATATCCAAAGATGCTTAGAGAAAGCCTTGGAGTATATGCATACTATATTGGGGTTTTCTATTCACTGATAGTAATTTTGGTTTGTAATAACATCCTGCCACGTGAGAAAAAAGAAGGGAAATGGATTCTACCTAAGGAACAGGGGTACAAGTGCAGGGATATTATAGTTGGTAAGTGCCTTGTGTATGGATGTGCTTCTGGACTGGCTGTAACGATTGGATATTTGATGTATTTCATAGTGGCGAGCGCCTTTATGGAAAGGAATATGACCTTTGGAAATGCATTTGTCTGTTCTTTAGTTCATGGTCTTAATATGTTCTTTATTATAGCTTATACATTTTTGTTTTCTGTATGGTTTAAAAGTGGAGTGGCAGCTGCCATATCGATAATAGGTACTGTTCTGTTTGCGCCGGACATACTGAGGTGGTTCGAAATAGGAAAATATTTTCCGACATACCTTCTTACTTTCGTATATGACAGCTCTGATGAATACGGAAGTATTGTGGCTCCACTTGTTATCAACCTAATACTATTGGTGTTTACTTATGTTATGGCTACAGAAAAAGCTGAGAAGTTATAGTGTTACATTTCAGGCTCGTAATGTCTCTTTAAGATGTTACGAGCTTTTGGATTCTTATAAATCTTTCTAAGAGCATTTTCTTTAATCTGCATGACTTTGCTAGGAGTGATTCTAAGTTCTTTACCAATTTCTTTAGCGGTGAGCGCATATTCACGGTCCAGGCCATATGACATCTTAAGGACTTCGGCTTCTGTTTCATTTAGTACATTTCCGATAATATTGGAAAGGACATCATGCAGTTCTGAATTGATGAAAGCATCTTCGGGATTTACAGCACTTTCATCCATGATGATGTCTTCGTAACCGATGTCACCGTCTTCAGAGATTGGCTTGTCGAAGTCAACAGTTCTTGGGACTATGTCCATATATTTTTGTGCCATTTCAGGAGATATTCCAACAGCTTCTCCAACAATTTCCCAAGTAGGAGTGGTTTCATGTTTCATGTAATAATCATAGTATGCTCTGCTGACTTTACGACTGAGTGTGATGGCATGCTCTGTTACAGTAATTGTGTCTTTTTGATAGTTAAATTCTCTTATAATTCCACGGGTAATATAGTACTTTGAAAAGGTTTTGAAGGATGCACCTTTTTCAGGATCGTATTTGTGGGCTGCATTTACAACTTCCATTAGTCCGATGTTTGTCAGATCATCAAGGGTGACTAGAAAAGACTTTGTTCCGTTTGGAAAGAAAGAGCGGATTACCTTAGTGACTTTGTTTCGACTAAGTGTTATAAGTTCTTCTTCTGCTTCCTTTGTTTCCTGAGTTCGGATGCCTTCGGCATCTGCTTTCTGGATGATTTCACAGAGTTCAGTACATCTGATATTATATTTGCTGTTTTTCTCGAAATTTATTATAGCGGTATTATTTATTGTATTGTTTGTTTTCATGGCATTCTCCTTTGCATTTGCATTTCCTTTTTTCTGGGCTTCTTTTGCTATATTTGGATTTGGTGTGATTGAGTTTGTTTTTACTTTTTTCATTGGCTTGTTCTCCTTTTAATAGATATTCATAAATGATTATTGTTTTGATTTACAGCTCGATTTCCATTCTTGGAACCAGTTCATCAAGTGTGACATCCAGGATGTCGGCGAGTGAAACAAGGTTTGCAAGGTCAGGCATCTTTTCAGACTTGAGCCAGTAGTAAACTGCAGCATCACTGATGAGAAGAGCTCGACTGATATCTTTAACCTTTATGCCCTTCTGCTTCATGAGTTTCTTGAGGTTGCTTCCAAATTCGTTATAATTCATTGTCTTCATAGTGATTTCTCCTTTTCTTTTGATATGATTTGATTTTTTGAAAAATAGGGAGGCCTTTATTTCATATAAATGTTGTGATGTTTGAAGATGTTTGAAATCGAAATAAAAAAAAGGGAGGTCCTTATTTCATATCTGGCTCTTTTTGATTGTTTAAAAATAAAAAAAATAGGGAGGCCTTTATTTCATATTGAATTTGAAGGTGGTGTCTGTTAAAATTCCACTTGATTTGAGTGATAGCTATTGGATTGGGAGAAGACTATGAAAGATTACGAAATATATACATTGAACGGAAAAGAATTACTGAATAGAGGGAAAACTGAACTATATAGAGATGCTTTAAGAAGAATTAAGGGTATGGAAAATATGCCAAAGAGCTTTTCTCCACACCTTGAATATAATATTGATCTGTCTAACGAATATGAAAACGCTGAGCTCTTGTTAAGAGAGGAAGAAAGTGGCTGGAAGGTGAGTGGTTCATCTTCAAAAAATGAATCGTCTTTTAAAGTGGTCAAGGAAGAAACTGAACTCTATCATCAGGTTGATCTTCTTCTAAGGGAAAATGATGATAGGAGATCTGTAAATGAGTGCGTTATTATAATTGATTTTGGAAATCTTTTTATGGGTCTGGAGAAGGATTCATATTTTAAAATATTAGAGGCTGACCTGGATTTTGAAGAAAAAAAACCAGAGTATGTAGAATCTTTTATAGAAGATCAAAGAATGAAGGGGCTTTGGAAGCAGAGTGTTCAGGGGGATGAAGATGATTCAGATTTTTATTTACCTGATATCAATGGATTTCTGTATGAACTTAGAAACAGCATGGTGATACCAGATTATGAAATTCGTGATAAGGAAATAAAAGATAATGGATATCATCCTGAATTGGCGGAAAGACTTATCATGCTTTTTGACGGACTTAAGCTTAAATTCAGAAAGGAGGATGAATACCATTCCTTTGAGCCGCTAGATAAGAGTCAGAGCATGGCCAGAAATTCCAGAATTACCTTTATCGATTCTGACCTTCTGGATGAAATCAATAGGCGGCTAAATCTTGATTTTAAATTTGAAAAAACCAAGAAACCTCTCAGTAAGTTCTATGCATATAAGGGACTGTGTCTTTCGTCGGGTATACGTATCCCTGAGGATAAGCTGCTTCTCAATGATGAGACAGTAATAGTTGTAAATGATACTCCTGAGTTTAATGAGAAGAAAAAAGGTTATCACCCAAGAGGGGTGAAGGTTTCTTATGTTACAAATTTAAATGGGCAAAATGAGAAGAGAAAGATTAAGGCTTCCTGGAGGCGAAAAAAAATAAAGGTTGAAAATGGACGATTTGTTAAAATTCCTAAGCCGGATATGGTAGATGAAAAAACGGGAGAGATGGTAAATCCGGATTCACTTTCAGGTAATGAGTTAAAGGAATTCCCAGATGATATTACATTAGTAGAATTAAATGATAAAGACTATGTTATCGGTACAATGTTTGATGGTGAAGGTCTTATCTCTAAAGAATATTGCGAGATACTTAATAAGGTTGAAGGGCTGGAAGTGGCTACATCTTTCCAGATAAGAATGCCATTTGCCAAGGGTATGCTTCATGCAGTTGATTTCAGGAAGTTTATTAAGAATGATGTCCTTGGTGAGATGGAAAAAAAAGATGATCCAGTATGGGTGACTGATATTTATGGGATTAAACGAGATATCCGTAAGGCGCATATTATTCTTACCAAGTCCATGTTTAAGGCGGCTGACTGGTTTTTAGAAGCTGTCACTAAAGAAACTGATCCGATACAAAAATATTTCAGTGGATTCAAAAAGTATAATTATGCCCTGTATGTTTCAGGTACCAATAAGCCGTTTCTGGATAAGACGCTTATCAAGATGAATTACCAGTTTCTCAGCACTATGAATCTTACTCATAATGAAATGGAAGAACTGGTGAATGAGCATATGAGGTATGTGGATAATCCTTCAGAGTATTTTAAAAGACTGGCAAGGGTTAAGGATGAAGGAACGGCAGGGGAGCATGCAGGACTAGAAAGTGTTCCTGCCTGGCAGGCTCTCTATATGGATAGACCAGAGCTTATTAAAAAGACCTATATTTTAAGGAGAGTTAATTATACCAGGGCGATGCTTGTTAATAGTATTGCATACGGAAGGCTTCTTGTAGATGGGGAGATAAGATTTCTGTCACGAGATCTTATATACTTTTTGTGGTATCTTGCTGATATGATAGGCACATCCAATAAGATTGATACAAGTAATCTTAAAATGAAACTTAATAGAGAACTCCTTCCACTAGACAGCTTTTATATGCCAAGGACAGGGCTGGAACTAACCCCCGGTGAATACTATCCAGTTCTAAGAAGTCCACATCTTTCGAGAAATGAGCAGTGTGCACTTAAGGCGGAAGTGGCAGAAAAAGGTTCATTTAGAGAAGAATATTTAAGTCATCTGGCTGGAGTTTATATGGTGTCAAATAAATCCTATGTACCAGAAGCACTTGCTGGGGCTGATTATGACGGGGATCTTGTCAAGATTATATATAACGATGTAATTAGATCTGCAGTGAAGAAAACTGTGGATGAAAAATTACCAATAGCTAAGATTACTCCGGTGAAGGCAAAAGAAAAAACCTACAGAGGAAAAGTGGACTTTTCAGTTATATATGACACATTTTCCAATAATATAGGAAAGATTTCAAATACGGCGATAAGACTTTCGGGACTAAGCGAAGAAGAGAAAATGGGACACTCTCCTGAGGAGTGTACTATACTGACCGGGCTGGAAATAGATGCTTGTAAAAATGGTAATCATCCACCACTTGGATGGACTAACATTATTCCTCATAAAAGTGTTTACCTGGATAAGTTTAAGCTGCAGATGGATAAGGTTTTTGGCGCTGACGGAAATGGCAAGAGCACTAGGATTAAGAAAAAGGATATAGAAGTTGAAACTGATTATATAGGCGAAAAAAATAATAAAAAAATAATAACAACTTACAAATATTCGAATCCGTTGTTAAAGGAAAGTGTTTCCGTGAGTGATTCTGAGAATCTTTCTGCACTCGATTATCTTCCGTTCCTATATTTTAAGATATGCAAGAAATATACTTTTAGCAGTTCCTGGGAGGATGACACAGATGATTTGTATGAGGCTATAAAAGTTAAGGATTATGAGAGTGAGGCTTCCAAAGTATCATCCAAAGTATCATCCAAAGTATCTTCCAAAGTATCTTCCAAAGTTCCGTCCGAAAAAGAAGTTGAAGAATTTCAACTTTTAGGTGAGGCATACAGGCGCTATCGGATTTATCAGAATAAGCTGTCTTTTGGGAGAGAAGGACATCAGAAAGGCGCAGAGGAGGCTGAAAAACTTATAATTCAGTTTTTGCAGAGATCCTGTAATGGTGATGAAAAAAAAGCTTATTATACTTTAAGGGAGCAGTTGACGGATTATGCAGGAAATCCAGAAAAACTTGGTGATATTATCGAAAGAGTGAAGAGCAGTGAATGGCATTTTCTTGCAAATGACATAGACAAAACTCAGGAATTGATTCATATATTAGGATGTGATGAGAAGAAGGCTGGAGAACTAAGAAATCCAGATGCCTCGCTTTCAGCGAGTTTAAAAATACTCTTTGACTTTAGTCATCGTGGATATTTTCTCCTGTATTTATTGCTTCAGAATATGTATCATACTCACTGTATGGCTCGTACAGAAAATGTTGAGAAAAGAAATGAAGTGATAGATTCCATAAAGATTAATAGAAATAATAATATTAATGATAATCAGGCCGTAGAAAGAGTGAAGCAGTATTTTTGTGAAATAGATGAGCTTCATCGCAAGGGGCTGGAAATTATGGAATGTATGGCTCTGCTTAGTCAGGAGATAATGCATAAAGAAACCCAAGTGGAAAATCAAGAAGAAAATCAAGAAGAAAATCAAGAAGAAAATCAAGAAGAAAACCAAGAAGATAAAGCAAAGGAAATGGAACTCATATATATAGCTTCGAAATATGGGAATGATGGGCTTTTCTGGACATACTTCTCCGCAGGCGAAATTTTTGACAGACTAAAAAAACAAGAAGATTTACAAGGAAAGCAGGGAGCAGGAGAATGAAAAATGCTGAATGAATTAAGAGAATTTGAAGAATACAGCCAGATGCTGTCAAAGAAAAAAATAAAAGATGGGGAACCAAGAATGCTTCCGGCTATGTTTTTTCAGAAAAAGGATAATACAGTGAGATATCTGGGGATTCCGAGGGTTTTAAGTATTGTGGCCAGATATCATCTTTTTAATAAGAGGACAGCTGAGGGGAAGAGGGATTATGCAAGTCTTGAAACTTCGGAGCAGAGAGAGGAACTTCGAGAAGAGGTGCGACAAGTCCTTGAAAAAATCTGCTTTGATAAAAATTGTTTAAAATATGAAGGACTTTATAATTATTTTAAGAATTATGGTCCTGATGACTCAGAGATTTTATGGGAAGAATTTAATAAAAAAAGAAATACGGATAAGTCTTGGAAATCGAATTCTATTTACAGGATTCTTTCTTATAATAATAATGCCATATTTAATTCAGTTAGTTTTCAGATGATACTTGCTGATGCCATTAGTGCCGGACCATTGAAAAACTGGTATCTTGTATGTGATAAGAGCTTTTGGGAGGATGTTTATTCAGAACTGGGGATTCTTGAATATAGCAGATCAAATGATATTGGAGCACAGAATCTTAAAAAGAATCAAAGAATTGTTAATGATAGAAAGAAGCATTTTCCAGTAGCAACAGGAAAGGATGCCGGGAAGATTCAAGGACATGGAATGTCTCACCTGGACCGGCTTCTTAAGACGATTGCCTGTTATCTTCTTGAAGGTGGAGATATTAACGATAATGAGAATGTATGTATAAATAGAGTGAATCTGGCTAATTGGCTGGGAGTGAAGGGTGTTTCTGACCAGAAGAAAAAATATAGTTATTATTATAAAAACGAAGAAATTGTTTTAGCTAACCCACTTCTCAAAGGATTTATATCTCTTAATAAATCATTTATGAGGATGTATAATTTCCATATTTCAGAGACTCCTCCTGATCCGGCAAAAGGAGAGATAGCATTTATAGATACAGGGGCAGGAAAGGGTTCTCTTATTTCTTATACACTTCGTTATCAGGATGTGGAAAAGGCGCTGATTAATATTCCAAGATTTGGGAAGACGACAAATAAAGAAAAACTTAAGAATACTGAGATTATTTTAAAGAAGCTTGGGATTCTAAATTACTATAAAGGATCCTATAGTAACGGTGACAGAAGTGAAGGACCAAGGGTTGTTCACATTGCAGGCACAAACGGCAAGGGTTCTGTGGCGAAGTTCATATCCTTGATGCTGGAGAAGAAGGGTTATAAAACAGGACTCTTTACTTCACCTCATCTTATTAAGCTGACGGAAAGAATATCTATAAATGGAAATGCAATTCCTGACGGCGTTTTGGTGGATATTTATGATAGGGTCAAGTCTGTGGTGGATAAACTGGTTGAATCCCAAAAGGCTGATCAGCCTGCATTTTTCGAATTTGTGTTTATAATGGCTGTGTTGTATTATAAGGAACAGAACTGCGACTATGTTGTACTGGAAACTGGACTGGGGGGCAGACTGGATGCCACCAATATAGTAACACCCGAGGTGAGTATAATTACCTCTATAGGTTTTGATCACATGCAGTATCTTGGGGATACGATAGAGAAGATAGCTGGTGAAAAGGCGGGTATCATTAAGAAGCGTGTTCCTGTGGTTTATAATACTGGCGAAGAGGATGCTGATAGAGTAATCGAAGAAAAGGCTGAGAAGTCAGGCTGTCAAAGCTTTAAGGTTGGTGATTATTCAAAATCAATTCTGGAAAAAGCCGGCGCAGAGACAGTAAAACTGTTTGACTCGTTTTCGGCAAAATATCAGAAGGATAATTTCCAGACAGCATCGCTTGCATTTGCAGTTTTGGAAGGGAAGGTTGCAAAGACTGGAAAAAAACTGAAGAAGCTGGATGAGGCAGAAGTGGCTGTATTGAATAGTGCGGTTAAGGATTTCAGGTGGGATGGACGGATGCAGTATCTTGATTCTTCCCATAACTTTCTTGTGGATGGTGCTCACAATGAGGATGCAATTATCAGGTTTGCTGAGTCATTTGATGCTATCATAGATGACAAATACAGTGAAAGAGATGTATATTTTCCAAGAGTGCCGGTAAGTTTATTATTTGCAGTTTCTAATGATAAGGATTATGATAATATAGTTAAGGTTCTTTCTGAAATGATACTTCGGAAAAGTAATGAAGCTGAATTTTCAGTTTTCGTTGGAGAACTGGATGGTAAACGCCGAACTCAGAGTAAAAAAGTGGTTAAGCTATTTAATCAATATCTTAATAGTGATTCTGATCATAGGATTTATGTGGAAGGATATAAATCGGTTCAGGATGCCTGGGGTTCTATGATATATATGTGGGAATGTGAGGATGAAGAGTATCACTATTCTGATTTCTGTGAACCATATCTTTTTGTAGCAGTGGGTTCGCTATACCTGGTTGGCGATGTTAAGAAACTATATGAAAAATATATAGGTTCTAAGAACCTTATTATGAAATAATTTGAAGTTAAAAAATGATAGTCATTCTGAGCGATGCGAAGAATCATTATAATAGAAATGAGAACAATATGGCGAATTTTGATGATGAAATTTTAGATGATATTCCAGATATGCCAGAGGAATATGATATTCCAGATATGCCGGAAGATTATGATATGTCTCCTGATGAAATGCCGGAAGATGTGTCTGATGAGCTCCCAAGAAAAAAAACAGAAAAAAACTCAGAAAAAAAATCGGGAAAAAACTCAGAAAAAAAATCAAGAAAAGGCTTAATTAAAAACTCAAGAAATAAATCAAGCGATATTTCAAAAAAGTCTTCAAGTGTATCAGAAAAGCAGAGTGGCAGAAGAGAATCTTCAGTAGATTATGATGATCTCCTTAAAGATTTACCGGAAGAAGATGATGAGTATGGAAACGAGTATACCAAAGAATCCTCTGTTCAAGACTCAGATTATTCTGAAGACTCTGAATATTCTGAGTATACTAATGAATATTCTGATGAATATTCAGGTGAAAACTATGGAGAAGAATATTCTAGTGAAGATAACATGAAGACTGCTTCTGGAAGAAGGATATCCAGAAAGCGTTATTCTGATGAAACAGAGGCTGATACAGATACAAGGCAGTACTATGGAATAGAAGAGGAAAGACCTCGTACTCCAAAGAAGATAGTTCCAAAGGAGCAAGAGAAGACCAGAAGTCTCAGACTGAAGAGATATAAGGATCAGAATCTTGCAAGATTTTCAAATATCTATATGCTGGCCGGTATGCTGATTGGCGTGGCCGTGTTTTATTTCCTTGTTTCTCCTGAGATAAAGGATGACTATAAGGAGAAGCTGAGAGCTCTTGAAACTTCTTATAACCAGACTATATCTACAAAGAATAATGAGATTGAGAATCTTAAACTGGAGAGAGATAGTCTTAATTCTAAGAATACTGAGTATGAAAATAGTGCAGCTCAGATGCAGGCAACCATTGATAATCTTACATCTGAAGTAGAAATGCTTAAGAAGACAGTTGAGAACAGTGGTCTCTCTCTGAATGTTCCAGATACAGCCACAACCACAGATGCAGTTACTACCAGCGTTATTCAAAGAAATGAAGCTGCCGAGAGAAATAATGCAAATATAATTGGTATTTCGGGGTATGCGGTTGAGGATATCATTTCTAATGAGTAGATATTATTTCAAATGAATAAGAGTAATTAGGATACATGAATATAGCATTTAAGATAAAACAATATATTAAAATGTTTATTCAAAATAAATATTTACCTCATGTATATGACAGGGCGGTCAGGAATACGAAGGTGGATCCTAACCTGATAATCCTGGCCGATATGCATAGTGATAAGCTTCCATTTAGTATGGAAGCTGTTTTTGATGAGCTCGTAAGTAGAGGGAAGATACCAACAGTTTATTGTGGTGATATTGGGAAGATGTCCCTGCTTAAGGGCTTTATTTTTATGAGAAGATTCATGAAGCTATATGCTTCAGCTAGGTATGTTTATATCTGTAGTTATTTTCTGCCTGTTTCTTCATGCAGGAAGAGAAAAGAGACCAAGGTTATACAGCTGTGGCACTCTGGTGGGCTGCTCAAGAAGATGGGATATGATACAAAAGATGATATACCAAAGGATTACAAAGGAAATGTTACAGCTAACTATGATCTTGTTACAGTAAGTGCTCCTGTCTGTGTTCCAGTCTGGGAAAGAGCCTTGGGACTCCCAATGGGTATAACCGAGCCAATAGGAATTTCCAGGACGGACTATTATTATAAGACAAGATGGAACGCTAAGGCGAAAAGGAAATTTGAAAAGTATTACCCAGAAGCAAAGGGTAAGAAGGTGGCGGTATATGCGCCTTCATTTTCCGGAAATGCTGCATTTCCAGAGTGTAAGGGATTGGATATGCATATAGAAAGGGCGTTTAAGGATAATCCGGATTGGTGTCTCATAGTGAGACCTCATCCACATATGAAGAAGAAATATCCTGAATATTTTGACGAAAGGTTTAAAAGAGTTGCAACAGAGGAAGTGCTTGTCAGTGCTGATCTTTTGATAACAGACTATTCTTCTATTCTCTTTGACTACATATGCTTTAGAAAACCATTTGTCATGTTTTGTCCTGATATAGAAAAGTATAGAAGGGATAGGGGCTTCTATGAGGACCCGGAGCATTTCCCAGGGCCATTTGTCAGGACGGTTGATGAACTTCGTCAGGTGATAGATGATGAAAAATATAAAGATTGTGGACAGGAGGAACTTGAGGCATTCTTCCATAATTACATGGGGGCTTGTGACGGACATGTTACGGAGAGACTGCTGGACTTGGTGGAAAAATTATAGTATCAAATAATTTAAATATAGAATAAAGATATATAGATACAGAGTATGCTTAATAATGAATTAGAAGAAAAACTAAAAAATATAAAGCTGATTGCCTTCGATTTGGATGATACTGCTCTGGATGGTAAGGGGAGACTTACTGATGAAACGAGGGAAGCAATCATAATGGCGTCGGAAGCAGGAATTGAACCTGTTATTGCCAGTGGCCGTTCCTTCTATTCCATTCCAGATGAGATTTCCCAGGTGCCAGGGATGAGATATGCAATTTGTTCAAATGGGGCAAATTTATTTGATACTAGAAAGAAATACTGCATATCGGCGATGTTCCTTCAGCCACATTCAGTAGAACAGATAGTGAAGCTGGCAGATGAATATAGGGATATCATTTACCTGGATGCGTTTACCAGGGGGATTCCACATACGGACAGCTTTTTTCTGGAGACTCTATTGAATAATGACAAGATATCAGAGCATAGAAAGAAATATCTCCGGAAGACTAGAAAAGCAGAAGATGATATAAGAAGTTTTATAGAAGGGCATAAGTCAGAGCTGGACTGCATTAATTACAATGTGTTTGATACGAGTCTTTTTGACGAGCTTATGGAAAGGCTTGGAAATGAGGTGGATGATGTGTACTTCACCTCTTCGATTCCTGAACTGATAGAGATATCCTATAAGGATGCCGGAAAGGGGCCGGGACTAAGGAGGCTTTGTGAAATATTAGAAATTCAGCTTTCGGAAGTAGCATCATTTGGAAATGCAGATAATGATGCAGATATGATCAGGATATCTGGAGTTGGATATGCTGTTGCCAATTCATCCCAGAAGGCATTAGATGCGGCGGATAAAGTGATTGGTCCGTGCTGGGAAAATGCGGTGGCTGATGAGATAAAGCGGATAGTGAAATCTAGGGAAAACATAAATACATAAGTATTTAGATAAAAGCATTGAGATATGGGCTTTTAGTAGAGAAGAATTTTGATATTTGTCTTTTGATTTTTTTTAGAGAATATAGTAAAATAGCCCTTGTTGTATATTGAAAAAAGATGCAAAGTGGACTTATCCCCATTTACATATTTGGTGCAAAATAGACCTGTCCCCAAATGCATAACAGGAGATTAAGATGAATAAAAAATCAATTAAGGATTTCTTTGAAAAAAATTCTATATCACTGGCTATTCCGTTAGTGATGATAGTGGTTGGACTTTTCTTTATATTTTGTCCAGGAAGTGCTATATCACTTACGGTTAAGGTGGTGGGAATAATATTTGTAATTGTTGGCGCCATTATGGCTTGTACGTTGATTGCTGCATATTCACCGATTACCATGTCTATAGCCATCGTGCTGATAGTGTTTGGGATTATATGTATTGCATTTCCAGGTATTATAGCCTCGTTTGTTATTAAGGCTATAGGAATTATGGTTTTGATCAATGCAATTCTCAGGATTCGCGATGCTTATATAATAAAGGGTAAGAGCGACAAGTTTGTTCAGTATATCATTAATGATGTGATCACGTTGGTTCTTGGTATAGTTCTTATAGCAATTCCACTTGATCTTGCAAATGCACTTGTTATAACGATCGGTGTGATTATGCTGATACTTGGTATTTCAAATATTATTACTGCAATTAAGGTTTATAGAGACGGACGTTACATTGATGACGGTAGTGACGTGGTTTGGGAGGAATAGTCATGAGAGTAGGAATGGGATATGATGTACATAAACTTGTTCCGGACAGAGACTTGATTCTTGGTGGAGTGAAGATTCCATACGAGAAGGGCCTTCTGGGGCATTCTGATGCAGACTGCCTTACACATGCTATTATGGATAGTCTTCTGGGCGCGGCGGCTATGGGAGATATAGGAAAGCATTTTCCGGATACTGATCCTGCATATGAAGGAGCAGACAGCCTGGAACTCCTTAAAGAGGTTAAGAGAAAATTGGAGAAGAAGGCTTATATAATAGGGAATATTGATGCGACCATCATAGCTCAGAAGCCAAAGATGTCTCCTTTTATTCCGGAAATGAGACAGAAGATAGCTGATACTCTTGAACTGGATATTGAAAGGATAAATATTAAGGCAACTACAGAAGAGGGGCTTGGTTTTACAGGAGAGGGACTAGGAATCTCATGTCAGTCTATAGCTCTTCTGGAAACTGTAGACAATTATATATACAGAAATGTGGCTACAGGTATTGTTGACGAGGTTGAAGGACGTGGGCTTTATGATGTTTCTCGAGAAAGGGAAATGAGAGACAAGATTAAGGAAAAACGAGAAGGAGATAATTAGAGATGGATAGATATAATGAAAGACTTGTAAAGGCGAGAACAGCGACTTCGTCAATACTATTCTTATCCATGGCAATTGCATTTACAGGCGCTTCACTTGTTTTTGTATTATTATCACCTCCTTTAGGAGTGTTGATGGTAGCTATAGGTATTGCTCTTATTGTTTACCTGAAAGACGGACTAAGCATGGAATATGAGTTCATTCTTACCAATGGTGATATTGATGTTTCAAAGATTATCGCTAAGAAAAGAAGAAAGAACATTAAGAGCATAGAGGCCAGCGCAATCAAAAGAATTGCAGATGCTAATGATGAAAGAGTTGCAAATGATCTGAGTCTGGGAACTCATAAGGTTAAGAAATATCTTGGAAAGTCCCAGGAAGAGACTGGTGGAAGACCTATTGCTGTATATGTTGGGGAAGAAGAAAATCAGGTTATTTATGTTCTGGACTTAGATGATAAGTGTATTGAACATCTTAACCAGGTGCTGAAGACAAAGAGTAGTGTGAAGCTTTGAGATTAAAAAAGATGACAAGTGGTAAAACCATTTGTCATCTAATTATTTCTTATTAAGAATTTGTATAGTTTTTATTATGTATAATGTTTGTTACACGAAAACATAACAGAAAAAATACTGCTTAGGCATCTAGTATTTATTTTAGATATAAAAAGTCAAGATATTAAATAAATATATTAAATAAATATATTAAATAAATATATCAAGGATCTAATGGAATCATCTTAAGACCTTTATACATCTTGGTATAAATACTCTTCTCATCCCTGTAGAGCATGGTTCCTCTAGAACCGTCTCTAATGATGTAAGCATATTTATTCTTCTGTACATTCATGTATAATACTTCTTCAACATTAAGCTCTTTGGCTTTGACTTTGGCAGTATATACATTTACAGGTTCCAGT
>CACZRU010000296.1 GCA_902783605.1 uncultured Lachnospiraceae bacterium | reverse complement strand
GATGTAACTCCAGCCTTAGCCAATTTCTCAGCATCCTTCTTGACAGATGTCCAAAGCGCAGGTTCGCTCTTCATGTACCATTCGAAATACTGCATCATTATTCCGTTATCCATAACAACCTCCGATTATGAATTTTACATTCGTTTCGTCTTAATCAGCCGCACGGCACTTGAATACTTTAAAGTGTGAAACAGCCGATAAATTATTATATCAAAATGAAATTTTTTCTTCAACTGCGTTATACATAGCCCAGGATTCCCCTGACAGAAACCTCTCCACTGATTATCCTGTGAATTTCTCCAGCTTCATCTTCCACCAGAAGAGCACCTGTATTATCTATACCTCTGGAGATATAGGATTCCTCACTTCTTTCACTTTTTTCAAGATTCGCGGCTGTATCCACCAGCACAACCTCCTGATCACGGCTCACCAGAAGCGAATTGTAATCCTCTAATATAAAATCCAGATTCTTCTCAAGCTCATATCGTTTTATGTACTGTGACAGCATCGTTATGATTGCCACCACAAGTCCCTCTCTGTTCCATTCAACACCAGACTCATTTAGCAGAGAAGTCGCTTTATTTCTTATATCATTTGGGAAATGGGTCGTATTCACATTTATGCCTATTCCTGTTATTACATAGCCTCCACCCTCTGGTGATGATACCAGCTCAGTGAGTATTCCACAGATTTTCTTTCTGTTAACAACTATGTCATTGGGCCATTTTATCTTAACATCTATATTGTGAATGCCGGTGTGAATGGCCGTGCTGCCTATTACCCTGGCAACGCACATTGCTGCCAGAAGAGTCACTCCCGGCATCCTATCACCATCCATATTCAGTTTTGTCACCATGGACATCCAGATTCCTGTTCCAGAAGGAGATGTCCAATTTCTTCCCAGCCTTCCCTTTCCGGAGGACTGCAGTTCTGCAACAAAGAGTTCATTAATTCGGGAGTTATCTCCCTTCGCCATCAGGTTCTTTGCAAATTCTCTGGCCATATCATTTGTCGAGCCAACCTCTTCATATAAATGAATATCAGAAACAACCCTTTCAGTAATCAATCTATCCAGCTTATTTTTGTTCACTTTCCTCTTTCTCCATATCATCTAGTTTTTGTGAAATCACTCTGTCATTTATATATGTATATATCTTATCAGCAACTTCCTTCTTGTATGAGAAAGGAAGAACATAATCTTTTCGCTTCACACTGATATGGATCAGGCTGTAAAGAAACTCATTTTCCGGTATCACGTGGGAAATGTCATCAACATCGCCATAAGAATAAGTCCTGTCGCCCCATTTAGTATGCACCACAAAGTCCTCATCCCGAAATTCATAGTCGATATCATAGGCCCCAGCCCTAAATGAGTTAAAGAAAAGATACAACCCATAAAGTGTAAAAACAAACGCTATCATGGTTCCAATCTTGTACGAACGCCCGTACCCCATAAAAAACATGATAACCTGCGATGAACAGAGCAGCGCAATAGACGCCCCCACAAACCTGTAGGTATATCTGGTACTTCTTTTCTTTTTGACGTGGTAATTGATCATAAATATTTCCTCATTCTAGTCGCTTCATATTACTATTTACAGTAATACACTCTTTCGATATGATACCACATATATGTATAGCTTGCATAAGAATTTTGTGTTATACTAGGTAACGATTTGCTTTAGCAAATCGGTGCTCCGAGCAAAGCGAGGATGCGTTCTGCGAAGCAGAACCAAGACTTCGCGCAGCGAAGGATTGCATATCACGAAGTGATATGGCACCACTAGGTAACGATTTGCTTTAGCAAATCGGTGCTCCGAGCAAATTTACTCCGAACGAAAGCGAGGATAAACAATGATCAAACTAATTGCCAGCGACATCGATGGAACTCTCGTTCCAGACGGAACCGCTGAAATAGATAACAGAATATTTGATGTTATTAAAAGACTGAAAGCACATGGAATCACATTTGTAGGTGCCAGCGGAAGACAGTTCGCCAGCATGGCAAGACTCTTCGCTCCTGTATGCGAGGACATTTACTACATCACCGAAGGTGGTACCGTAGTAAGAGACACTCGCCAGGTATACGGCAAAAGCATAATTGACAGAACTGACCTTTTCGAAATGGTAAAGGATGTTAAAAAGATCAAGGACTGCGACATCATGCTCAGCGGACTTGATACTGCTTATTGCGAAGACAAAAGCGAAATGTTCTACTGGATGCGCGACTCATACCGTTTCAATATCGAGGTGGTAGGTGATTTCGAAACTCATATAACCGAGGATATCGTTAAGCTTTCCATCTATCATAAGGATAATGCAGAAGCACTGGTAAATGAGTGGTTCACCGATAAATGGAAGCATAAATATAAGATTGCCAGCGCCGGCATCATGTGGATGGATGTTACACCACAGACAGCCGACAAGGGCCAGTCTCTCCAGCTTCTCCAGAAGCAGCTGGGTATAACAAAGAAAGAAACTATGGCATTTGGCGACAACCTGAATGACCTGGGACTCCTGGCAGCTGCAGAAGAAAGCTACGCCATCGGAAGTGCAAGAGACGAGGT
>CACZRU010000295.1 GCA_902783605.1 uncultured Lachnospiraceae bacterium | reverse complement strand
TATTAACCTTGACTTTGCAGATATCCAGACTGTTATGCGTGACAAGGGTATCGCTCATATCGGTATCGGTCAGGGTAGTGGAGATAACAAGGCAGTTGATGCTATCAAGTCAGCTATGGATTCACCACTTCTTGAGACAACTGTTAATGGTGCTACAGATATCATCGTTAACTTCTCTGGAAATGTTGGTATCGTTGAAGCATACGATGCTATTACATATCTGTCAGAGGTTGCTGGAGAAGAGGCAAACATCATCTTCGGTACAGTTGATAATGATGTTGCAGGTGAAGATGTAAGTATTACAATTATTGCTACTGGTCTTGAAGATGGTGAAAAGGGCGGAGTTGTTGGCTCTGGTACAGTTAAGTCTGCACCTAAGGCTCCAACATTTGGAAATGTTCAGACTTCAACAATGTCATCTGGCTCAATACAAAACCCAATTTCGACTCCAAAGGCTACTCCAGTTCAGTTAAATCTTGGAGGAGCAGGTCCAAAGACGGTTTCAAGTATGGCAGATGAGTCATCAATGCAGACACCAGATCAGAGTTCTGCAGGAACTTCTAATCAGTTCCCAAATCAGTCAAATCAGAATCTAAAAATTCCTGATTTCCTTAAGAGACCATAAGAAAGATGTTATGAGCCGGGAGAGTATAAAATCTCCTGGCTTTTTTATTCATTATTTTTTTGGATGCCATTTATATTGATAAGAAGAGTATAAAAGTGTTATACTATGCAGAGTCATGTGAGGAAGAATAATTTATGGTAAGTGTCATAATACCTTCGCACAATAATATATTAACAATCAAGAAAGCGGTTGATTCTGTTCTTGCACAAACCTGCAGGGATATTGAAATTATCATTGTAGATAATGGAAGTGAGAAACCACTTTCTTTTGGTGACTTATATTCTGATGATTTGGACGATAAATCTGCAAGTATGGACTGTGAAGATGGTTACGACACATATAATTCATTTGCACGGGAATTATTAGATGATAATCGTTTTAAGATAATAGCTTATTCAGTGGGATTAGGGGCTGCGGCAGCTAGAAATGTGGGTGTCGGGCTGGCCTCGGGTGAATACATTGCATTTCTTGATGCTGATGACTACTGGGCCGAGGATAAGCTGGATAAACAGCTGAAAGTTATGAATAAGTATCAGCATAATGGTGAGAAGCCTGTGATTTGTTTTACAGGACGTGAGATAGTAGATGCTGACGGCACCGATACAGGCAGATATGTAGGCTGTTGTAAGGTGGTTGATTATAATAGGCTTCTAAGGACGAATCAGATAAACTGTTCATCTGTGCTCATGAGGACAGAAACTGCAAAGAAGAACCCATTTCCACTGCCCGAAGATATGACAGGCACCACAAAGGAATTTCACGAGGACTATGCGCTTTGGCTTTCGATACTTAAGCAAGGTGGCTTTGCGGCTGGAATTAACCGTCCGCTTCTTTACTATAGAAGAAGTCCAAAAAGTAAATCGGGAAATAAGATAAACTCGGCATTCATGAATTACAGAGTTTATGAGTATATAGGGCTTGGTCCATTTAAAAGACTAGCGTGCATGTTCAGCTATGCAATAAATGGAATAAAGAAAACCTATGGATAATACCTGTAGATAAGACCTATGGATAATACTTGTAGATAATACTTGTAGATAAGACTTATAGATAGGAGATTTTTATGGAACAGAAGGGTAGAGCAGAGATTCTGCTTGAGGGACTTAAAACAAGAATAAAGGATGCACCTTCGGCAACCTTACATCCTGAAAAGGCTGTGTTGGACAGAGAGGAGCTTTTATCCCTGGTAAATAAGGTTTCTGAAGTTGTGCTTAATGAGCTTAAAACATACAGAGAAGTTAACGATAAGAGAGCCAAGATTCTCAAGGAAGCAAAGGATGAGGCAGAGGAGATTCTCTACCAGGCTGAGAAGACAGCAAGCCGTATCAGGGTAACAAAGAGGAAGGACAATGAACCACCGGCATTTAAGGCTGCTGAGCTTGAGTCTGATGAAAAGGATTCACTTAGAACGGCTTCTGATATTTATGCAGCGTCACTTATCTATACGGATGAAATGTTAACAGAGGTTGATCATCTAGTTTCTGATTCTTACGAAAAGATAGAGCAGGAGTATTCAAGAATGAAGAGTACTCTTAGACAGAAGATAGAGGACATCGCTGAGAATAAGGCAGAGCTTATGAGTAATCTGAACAGTCTGAAGGCAAATGACAGATATGCTCAGATTTTAGAGCTTAGTGAGCTTCTTTCGGTTGAATTGTACAATGAAAGAAAGAAGGCAATGGCTAAGGAAAGAGAAGAGAAGGCACAGCTTAGATTTGTCCTCAGTGAGGATAAGGAGGCGGAAATCAAGCAGGATAATGCAAGACCTCCAATCAGTCCAGACAGAACAGCTGTAAAGATAGATCAACAGAAGGCGGATGGACTTGAGATTGAGATAATGGACCGTTCAGCTGAAGCTATTGGAAGAATCGAAGATGAAAGTGCTGCGGCGCTTGTGTCAAAAGGCGAAAAAAAGATTGATATTAAGAGTGAATCCCAAGGGGATGCTGATGATAAGTTTGATACTGCCGGTAAGGATTTGGGAGATACACAAACATTTAATTTGAAAAATAATTAGGATTTGGAATTTAATCATGGAATTAGAAACATATGTCAGAGTAATAAATTATTATGAAACAGATCAGATGCAGGTGGTGCATCATTCGAATTATGCAAGATACTTAGAAGAGGCAAGACTTCATCTTATGGATCAGCTGGGACTTCCTTATAACAAGCTGGAAGAGATGGGAATCATTATCCCAGTTCTTGAACTTCATGATTATTATATCAAATCAATAACCTATGGAGATGTTATAGAAATTCGTCCGACAGTTGTTAAACTCTCATCTGTAAGGTTTACACTCAAATATGAGATATATCGTTCGGGGACTGATGAACTTCTTCACAGGGCAGAAACAAGTCATGCATTTCTGGATTCAGAATTTAAACCAATGAATCTGAAGAAAACATATCCAGATGTATATGAAAAGCTTGAAAGTATTATAGATAAATAAAATTTACAAAAATATTATAATCACTTATAATGATGCGTGTATTTTTAAGCTACGAAGTAGCTATGATATACCGAAGGAAAAATGCGCTAGCATTTTTACGAAGGAATATCATTTTTAATAAAGTAAACAATGAAATTTTTATGATTGATTAGTCAGAGAGGAGAAATCATGGATTACAAAAAATCTGGTGTTGACATCGAAGCGGGCTACAAGTCAGTTGAACTTATTAAAGAGCATGTTAAGAAGACAATGCGTCCAGAGGTTTTAGGTGGACTTGGAGGTTTTGCTGGTGCATTTGACCTCAGTAAGATAAAGGAAATGGATGAACCCGTTCTCCTTTCTGGAACAGATGGATGTGGAACTAAGGTTAAGCTGGCATTCATTATGGATAAGCATGATACAATCGGTATTGATGCAGTTGCAATGTGTGTAAATGATATTGCTTGTTCAGGTGGTGAGCCACTTTTCTTCTTGGATTATATTGCTTGTGGAAAGAACTATCCTGAAAAGATAGCAAGCATAGTAAGTGGTGTTGCAGAGGGCTGCCGTCAGTCAGATGCAGCTCTTGTTGGTGGTGAAACTGCAGAGCATCCTGGACTTATGCCAGAGGATGATTATGATCTTGCAGGCTTTGCTGTTGGTGTGGTTGATAAGAAGGATCTTATCACAGGCGAGAATATTAAGCCTGGTGATACACTTATAGGTATTGCTTCTACGGGTGTTCACAGCAATGGATTCTCACTTGTCAGAAAGGTATTTGACATGACAAAGGAGAGCCTTGATACATATTATGATGAGTTAGGAAAGACTCTTGGAGAGGCACTTATCGAGCCTACAAGAATTTATGTTCATGGTCTTAAGGCTGTTAAGAATGCAGGAGTTACAGTTAAGGGCTGCAGCCATATTACAGGTGGCGGATTCTATGAGAATATTCCAAGAATGCTTCCTGAGGGCGTTAGAGCAAAGGTAGAGAAGAATTCATACGAGGTTCCGGCTATCTTCAAGCTTCTTGCTTCTAAGGGCGATATAGCTGAACAGATGATGTATAATACATATAACATGGGCGTTGGAATGGTTCTTGCAGTAGATCCTGCTGATGCGGATAAGACTATTGAAGCTCTTGCTAGTACAGGCGATAAAGCTTGGGTGCTTGGAGAAGTTATCAGTGGTGACAAGGGCGTAGATATTGTATAGATATTCTTCAGAAATATTAACTATATGATCTATATATAATTATTATATTATATAGTGTCATTCTGAGCGAAGAATTTTTATTAGTTATTTTATCAAAATAGAAAATAAGAGAGGAAAGAGCAGATGAGAGTTCTCGTTTTAGTTTCTGGTGGTGGAACAAACCTTCAGGCGATAATTGATGCGGTGGCAGATGGAACTATCACTAATACTGAGATAGTTGGAGTTATCAGTAATAATCATGGAGTTTACTCTCTTGAAAGAGCAAAGAAGGCTGGGATAAAGAACGAAGTTATCTCTCCAAAGGATTTTCCGGACAGATCTTCATTTAACAAGGCTTTTCTTGCAAAGCTTGATGAATATAAGCCGGACCTTATTGTACTTGCCGGATTTCTTGTTGTTATTCCTGAGATGGTTATCGATAAGTATGAAGGAAAGATTATAAATATTCATCCTTCGCTTATTCCTTCATTCTGTGGAACAGGATATTATGGACTTAAGGTTCATAAGGCAGCACTGGAAAGAGGCGTGAAGGTGTCAGGCGCGACGGTTCATTTTGTTGATGCTGGTACAGATACAGGTCCTATCATTCTTCAGAAGGCGGTATATATTGAGGAGGGTGATACACCGGAGATTCTTCAGAAGAGAATTATGGAACAGGCTGAATGGAAGATACTGCCACAGGCTATAGACCTGATTGCAAATGGTAAGGTTGTTTATAAGAAAACTGGAGACATGAGAAACTAGATAAAGGAGATTTTAAAAATGAAAATAATGATCGTAGGCGGTGGCGGACGTGAGCACGCAATAGCATGGGCAGTAGCTAAGAGCCCAAAGTGTGACAAGCTTTATGCTGCACCAGGTAATGCAGGTATTGCGGAGTTGGCTGAGTGCGTAGATATATCAGTTATGGATGCACCTGCATTAGTTGCATTTGCAAAGGAAAAGGAAGTTGATTTCGTTATCGTAGCTCCAGATGATCCTCTGGCGGCAGGTGTTGCGGATGCATTTCTTGATGAGGGGATTAAGACTTTTGGACCAAGAAAGAATGCGGCCATAATCGAGGCATCAAAAGCATTTTCAAAGGATCTTATGAAGAAGTATGATATTCCTTCAGCAGCTTATGAAACATTTGAGGATGCAGATGCAGCTATCGCTTACCTTGAGACTCAGGAAGCTCCTTATGTGCTTAAGGCAGACGGACTGGCACTAGGTAAAGGTGTACTTATCTGTCAGACTCTGGATGAGGCTAAGGCTGGAATTCAGGAAATCATGGTTGATAAGAAGTTTGGAGATGCAGGAAATAAGGTTGTTATCGAAGAGTTTATGACTGGCCGTGAGGTTTCAGTACTCTGCTTTTCAGATGGAAAGACAATACTCCCTATGACATCAGCTCAGGATCATAAGAGAGCTGGTGATGGAGATACAGGACTTAACACAGGTGGTATGGGAACATTTTCACCTAGCCCATTCTACACAGATGAAGTAGCAAAGTTCTGCGAGGAAAATGTATATCAGAGAACTATTGATGCAATGGCTTCAGAAGGAAGACCATTTAAGGGAGTTCTTTTCTGCGGACTTATGCTTACACCAAAGGGACCAAGGGTGCTTGAGTTCAATGCAAGATTTGGTGATCCTGAAGCACAGGTTGTTATACCACGTCTTAAGAATGACATTGTTGAAGTTATGGAAGCATGTGCAGACGGAACTCTGGATCAGATAAGTCTTGAGTTTGAGGATAATGCAGCCGTTTGTGTAATGCTTGCATCTGATGGATATCCAGTATCCTATAAGAAGGGCTTTGAGATTAAGGGACTTGAGAACTTTAAGGATAAAGAAGGATACTATGTATTCCATTCAGGAACAAAGTTTGCCGATAAGGAAGATGGCTCAGATGATTCAAAAGTAGTGGTTACTAACGGAGGAAGAGTTCTTGGTGTAACTGCACTTGGAAATACTCTTGTTGAGGCAAGAGCAAATGCTTACGAGGCAACAAAGCTTATTGACTTTGATAATAAATACATGAGAAACGACATAGGAAAAGCAATTGATGAAAAATGATGCGGTTAACTCAGAGATAGGTTATTCAGAATTGGCCGAAATGGTTCTTTCTGGCTCTGCTAACTGGGCAAAAAGAATTGGAAATGATTATATTGATGCCAGGCACATTTTTGTTTCGATTTATTCGAAACAAAAAGGTCTGGCTTATCGTGTTTTAGTGAAGAACGGTGTAAATGTGGAAGATATTAACCGTCTTATTGGTGTTCTGTCAAAGGAAGCAGAGAAGGTTAAGCACCGTGAATTTATGGATGAATATACCAGCAGGACGCTGACCATCTTGGAAAATGCCAGAAATGATGCTGAGCAGCTGGGATTTCAGGAGGTTGGTACTGAACTTATCCTCCTCAATATCGTGAAGGACAGAAATCTGGATATATGGCAGATATTTAAGAATAAAAATATAGCTCCGAATATGCTGTGTCAGAATATCCTTATTGCAAGCGGAGTAAAGCTGGATCGGGTAAAGAAATATATGGAAGTGCTTATTGCTGATGATCGCAAGAAGGCGCTGAATTCTCAAAAGACAAAAACTAATTCCACTCTTGAACAGTTTGCTAGAGACTTAAGTCTTGAGGCTGAGATGGGGAATCTGGATCCTGTGGTCGGCAGATATGATGAGACAGTCCGTGTGATGCAGATACTTGGAAGAAGGGCCAAAAATAATGCCTGTCTGGTTGGAGAACCTGGTGTTGGAAAGACTGCTATTGTTGAAGGATTGGCACAGCTGATTCATGCGAATAATGTACCGGAAAGTCTTAAAGGAAAGAGGATACTCAGCCTCGATCTTTCGGGAATGCTGGCGGGTACAAGGTTCAGAGGCGATTTTGAAGAGAGACTGAAGAATACTATAGATGAACTGAAGAATGATCCTGATATTATTTTATTTATTGATGAGCTGCATACTCTTATAGGTGCAGGCGGATCAGAGGGTACTCATGATGCGGCAAATATATTCAAGCCAGCTCTTTCCAGGGGCGAGCTTCATGTTATAGGAGCGACAACTCTTGAGGAATACAGAAAGTACATAGAGAAGGATGCTGCCCTTGAACGAAGATTTCAGCCGGTTATGGTTGATGAGCCAAGCAAGGCTGAAACTCTTGAGATACTTAAAGGTTTGAAATCAAAATATGAAGGCTTCCATGATGTAACACTTACTGATGAAGCCTTAGAAGCGGCGATAGATTATTCCGAAAGATATATCAATGACCGATTCCTCCCTGATAAGGCTATTGATCTTGTTGATGAGGCATGTTCCAGAGTGAAACTTGGAACAGTCCCTAAGGACTTCGATTATAATGATATTTCAGAGGATATTAAATTCCTGAATGAAGAACTGGATGAGGCTTTGAAAAACGGAGAGATGCTCCGTGCAGGAATGATAAGAGATGAGCTTGAAGTGTTAAACTTCGATGTCAGCAGCATCTCGCATAATACACCAGCAGTTACAGAAGAGGAAATTGCTGAAGTTGTTGCAGTATGGACCAAGATTCCGGTTGCAAGACTTACTGAGACGGAACAGTCGAAGATGCTGAATCTAGATAAGGTTCTTGAGAAGAGAGTCATAGGTCAGACTGAGGCTGTTGAGGCAGTTGCCAGTGCTATCAAGAGGAACCGTGCAGGACTTAGAGCTCCAGACAGGCCGATTGGAGCATTTCTCTTTATGGGACCTACAGGTGTTGGAAAGACTGAACTATCTAAGGCACTTGCTGAGGCGCTTTTTGGAAATGAGAAGAGTCTTATAAGAGTTGATATGTCAGAATATATGGAGAAGCATAATGTATCTAAGCTGATAGGTTCGCCTCCTGGTTATGTTGGTTATGACGAGGGTGGACAGCTGTCAGAAATGGTACGCAGAAATCCATATAGTGTTGTTCTCTTCGATGAGGTTGAGAAGGCTCATCCGGATGTGTTCAATGTACTGCTTCAGGTGCTGGATGATGGTGTCATAACCGATTCACAGGGACGACATGTGAATTTCAAGAATACTATCATTATCATGACTTCAAATCTTGGAGCAGAGAAGATTATTGATCCAAAATCCATAGGCTTTGTTACAGATACAAGTGATGAACATGATCATGAGGAAATGAAATCCAGAGTCATGGATTCTGTGAAGGAACTGTTTAAACCTGAATTCCTTAACAGACTGGATGATATAATTGTATTCAGAGCTCTGGGAGAAGAACAGGTTCTTGATATTGCTGACTTGATGCTTAAAGAGCTGAAGAATAGAATATTTGAAAATAGTGGAATAAAGCTTTCATACGGTGTGAAGCTTAAGAGATTTATAGCCGAGAAGGGCTTTGATAAAAAGTTTGGAGCAAGACCACTGAGAAGAGCGATTCAACAATATATCGAGGATCCACTATCAGAGATGCTTCTGTCAGGAGAATTAAAGAAGGGAGATACAGTAAGTGTTGCTGTCCCAAAAAATAAGATAAAAGATAAGATAAAATTTACGGTAAAATGATACAAGAAGTTGTATGAAAAAAAATATAAGCAGAAAAATATTTAATTGTCATTCTGAGCGAAGCGAAGAATCTTTTGAATAAATAAATTATGAAAGTATTAACAGGAGGTAATAAAATGGCTGTTATTGATGAACTTATAAAAGAAGAAGGAGAGGCTATCAGCTTCGGAAATTATGAGTTAGGTGAGAAGACAAAGAAAGATGGTTTTGAGCATAAGGGTGATGTTTATAAAATAAAAACCTTTAATGAGATTACAAAGCTTGAGAAGAATGGAATGTTCGTATATGAATCAGTTCCAGGAACTACAGTGCATGCATTTAAGGCAACTGAATCAACAGTAGCATTTGAAGTTGAGGGTGCAAGGGATGCACAGATTACACTTGAACTTGAGCCAGAGACAGAATATTTAGTAAAGATTGATGATGCTGATCTTGGAGAAATTAAAACAAATCTTGGTGGAAAGCTGAGTGTAAGCGTTGAGCTTGAATCAAATGATATGGTTAAGGTTTTTGTACAAAAAAAATAAAAATCAAAAAATCATAAGAAATAATTTTTTATATTTCTTGGAGGCTAATAATTGGGCAAAGAAAAACAGATTTTCTACTGCAAAGAATGTGGAAATGAATATAGCCGGTGGCTTGGTCAGTGCCCTTTCTGCAAGGCGTGGAACTCATTTGTTGAAGAAAAGGTCACAAAGACTAGAAATAATAAGACAGTGTCAGTTTCTGACAGACCTAAGGCTACCAGCATAAAGGATGTATCCTCTTCTGAGGAGAGCAGGATTTCAACAAAGATATCAGAGCTGGACAGAGTGCTGGGGGGTGGTATAGTTAAAGGCTCACTGGTGCTTGTGGGTGGTGATCCAGGAATAGGTAAGTCCACTCTGCTTCTAGAAATGTGCCGCAACCTGGTTGCTGACGATGTTAAGGTACTCTATGTTTCCGGAGAGGAATCCATGTCTCAGATAAAGTCAAGGGCTGTAAGGCTTGGCAGGAGTAATAGTGTAAGTAATAGCTCCGAAGATAGTCTTGATAATGTAATAGAAGAGCGACTTATGCTGCTCAGTGATAATGACATGGACAATATTGAGAGTCAGATTGATAACCTTTCAGCAGAGGTTGTGATAATAGATTCTATTCAGACTATTGAGGCGGCAAATGTGGAAGCTGCTCCTGGCACAATATCTCAGGTTCGAGAGGTCACCTCGAGACTTCTTCAGATTGCGAAACAGAAGGATGCAGCAGTCTTTATAGTTGGCCATGTTACCAAGGAAGGAACTGTGGCAGGGCCAAGAACTCTGGAACATATGGTGGACTCTGTACTATATTTTGAAGGCGATGAAAGTGGCGGGTTCAGACTGCTTCGTGCGAACAAGAACAGGTTCGGTTCCACAAATGAGATTGGTGTATTCAACATGACTGAATCTGGACTTGAAGAGGTGTTAAATCCGTCTGAATTCTTCCTGACTGGAAGACCAGAGAACTCTTCAGGCTCAGCTATTGTATGTCTTATCGAGGGAACCAGAGCTATGCTTGTGGAGATACAGGCTCTATGTACTGACTCCAGTTTCAGTATGCCTCGAAGAACAAGCGTAGGTATAGATTATAACCGAGTGAATCTCCTTACGGCAGTTCTTGAGAAGAGAGGTGGAATCAGTCTGTCTGGCTGTGACTGCTACGTAAATGTTGCAGGCGGACTAAAGATAAATGATCCTTCCACTGATTTAGGAGTTGTTATGGCAATAGCATCATCATTTAGAGACAGGGCTATTGACAGCAGGACAGTGATAGTAGGAGAGATAGGACTGGCAGGAGAAATAAGAGGTGTAAGAAGCATTACACAGCGAATCAAAGAGGCGGCAAAGCTGGGATATACAAAGGTCATAATACCAAAGTCTAATTATAGCAAGGATATTGAAGTCCTGGCGAAAGAGCTTGGCATAGGTGTTGTATATGTTGGCAGTGTTCGTGAGGCACTTGATGTAATATAGAAAAATCATAATAATAATTTAGAAGTGAGGGAAAATTAATGGGAATGAATGTATGTTGTCTGGATCTTGAGGGCGTATTGGTACCTGAAATATGGATTGCATTTTCTGAAGCAAGTGGTATTCCAGAGCTAAAGAGAACAACAAGAGATGAACCAGACTATAATAAACTGATGAATTGGAGACTTGGAATCCTTGAGGAGCATGGACTTGGTCTTAAGGAAATTCAGGAGACTATTGCGAAGATAGATCCGCTTCCAGGTGCTAAAGAATTTCTTGATGAATTAAGAGATACTGCGCAGGTTATAATCATCAGTGATACATTTGAACAGTTTGCAAAGCCACTCATGGTTAAGCTTGGAATGCCAACCATCTTCTGTAATACACTTGAGGTAGCTGAGGATGGAAAGATTACAGGTTTTAGAATGAGATGTGATCAGTCTAAGCTTACTACAGTCAAGGCACTTCAGTCCTGTGGTTTTGATACAATCGCAACAGGAGATAGCTTTAACGACCTGGCTATGATTCAGGCAAGTAAGGCAGGTTTCCTCTTTAGATCAACAGAGCAGATTAAGAAGGATTACCCAGAGCTTCCAGCATATGAGGAGTATGCAGATCTTCTGGCTGCTTTTAAGGCTGCACTGTAAATCTAATATAATATAAAACATTATAATTTGAGTGTTGTTTTATTGTCATTTTGAACAGAGTAAATGTTACTTAAGAGAATAAAGAGATGAGCGAGAAACAGTCACGCAGAGAATTATTAACAGAAACGCCCATACCTCAGCTGATTATTAAACTTTCTATTCCGACGATACTCAGCATGATGGTTACGGCACTTTACAATTCAGCAGATACATATTTTGTAGGCAAGATATCCACTGAGGCGACAGCAGCAGTGGGTCTTGTCTTTTCTGTGATGGCTGTAATTCAGTCCCTTGGTTTTTTCTGTGGGCATGGTTCAGGAAATTTCCTGTCAAGAATGCTAGGGGCAAATAAGCTGAAAGAGGCCAATGAAATGGCATCCACAGGCTTTGCTGTTGCCTTGATCTTTGGAACTATTCTTGCCGTAGTAGGAAACATATTTGTTCATCAGATTTCTGGATGGCTGGGAGCTACCAATCCGGATACAATCAATGAGACAGAAAATTATATGAGGATAATTCTTATAGGTGCTCCATTTATGATGGGGCAGTTCGTTGTTAATAATCAGCTGAGATTCCAGGGAAATGCTGTCTATGCAATGATAGGTCTCATGTGTGGTGCCGTGATCAATATCTTTCTTGATCCGCTGCTTATACTTGTTCTTGACTGGGGCGTTACTGGAGCTGCTGTTGCAACAGTTGCAGGACAGATTACAAGCTTTACGGTTCTGCTGATTGGAAGCAGACGGGGAGAAAATATAAGAATTCATTTTAAGAATGTACATATTAATGGGTTTTATCTGAAGGAGCTTGTAAATGGTGGCGCTCCTTCGCTCCTGAGACAGGGACTGGCAGCCGTCGCAACACTTCTCTTAAACAGGTTTGCTGGACAGCTTGGCGGAGATGCGGCGATAGCGGGAATGTCCATTGTTACCAGAGTGTTTCTGATGATGTCATCAGCACTAATTGGTTTTGGTCAGGGCTATCAGCCAGTATGTTCATTTAACTATGGAGCGGGACTTTCGAAAAGGGTTAAGGAAGGATATTTCTTCTGCGTCAGGTGGGGATTTATATTTCTTATGGTGATAGGTACTCTTTGTTTCCTTTTTGCTCCGGAGATAATGGCCTGGTTTAGAGATGATCCTGCTGTAATAGAAGTTGGGGCCTTGGCATTAAGGTGTCAGGCTGTAGTACTTCCGCTTTCTGCTCCAATTGTAATAACGAATATGATGCTGCAGTCCATGGGAAAGGGTGTGAAGGCCAGTATACTAGCTGCATCGCGAAATGGCCTCTGCTTTATTCCACTAATACTTATACTTCCTATCTTCCTTGGACTACTGGGGGTACAGATAACTCAGACATGTTCAGATGTTATAACTACCTGCATATCTCTTCCAATGGCGTATTCAGAACTAAAGAAGATGAGATGATTAAGATATGGAAAAGATGAAAGTGCTAAATCGAAATCATATTAAATACCTTGTTATTATTGCCATGGTTATTGACCACATAGCCTGGGCCTTTGTACCGACGATGTCTCCACTAGGACAGGCGATGCATTTCATTGGAAGAATTACGGGTCCTACTATGGCAATTTTTATTGCTGAGGGGTATATTCATACCAGTGATAGAAAGAAGTATGCTATTCGATTGGGACTTTTTGCACTGATATCGTGGATTCCATTTTGTTTATTTGAATATGGCAAGTGGCCAAAGCTTAAGTTTGGTGTTATCTACTCGCTGTTTCTTGCGTATATAGCAATCTGGGTTTGGGATAGGACAAATCTGATAATAGAGTTTAAGGTCATTGTCGTAATGATCATGTGTCTCATATCCATGTATGGTGACTGGACTTATGTGGCAGTACTGTGGGCATTTTTCTATTACCTATTCTATGATGATGAGATTAAAAAATGGGCTGTTTTTATAATGATTGCAATTATGGAAATTATCCGATTTATGCTGTCGAAGGGTGTCCAAAGGGAGATGTTCCAGCTGGGAATTCTGCTGGTTCCGCTAATATTTATATTCCTTTATAACGGAGAGGGCGGAAGTAAGAAAAAATTCCACAAATGGTTTTTCTATATATTCTATCCAGCGCATATGGTTATTTTATATCTGATAAAGCTGATTGTTGATCTTAAGCTAAAATTTGTTTAGGGCTTTGTATATATATTTATAAATTTAGAAATAGATAGAAGTGATTTTGACAATTAGCTGGAAATTACAAAAAGGAAAAAAAATGATGGATTTTTCAGAAGTTAAAAAGAATTATTCGTGGCTGGGAATTAGCTACTTAGTATTTACGGTTGTGGCAGAGTTGGCTGCACTTCTTATAAAATATGTGGTTGGAAGTATAGACTCTAGTATTATGGATAATAGCTGGCTTTTATATTTATTGGGGCTTGCTCCGATATGGGTGGCTGGTTTTCCTCTATGTTTATTATGTCTTAAGAAGCTTCCTGCTAAGAAGCCGGAAGATAATAAGATAAAGTTTCGGGACATGCTTCAGCTGTATTGTATTATCACATTTTTAGCGATTGCAGCAAATATGGTGGGACTTACTATAACCTCTGCGATTGAAAAGCTGACAGGGCTTACAATTCAGAATACAACCATAGATATTGTAAATGAACAGGAACTACTTCCTACAATTATTTTTGCAGTAATAATTGGACCAATATTAGAAGAGCTCGCATTTAGAAAAGTTCTTATAGATAAATTGGGACAGTATAATAAATCATATACTATTATTCTTTCTGGTCTGATGTTCGGACTCTTCCATACAAACCTATATCAGTTCTTCTATGCCACGATAATTGGTATTATGTTTGCGTATATATATACGATATCTGGAAGAATAAGATACTCTATGATTCTTCATACATGTCTTAATTTTATACATGGAGTAATTCCTATTATTCTTATGAAGCTTACAGATATAGATGCATTTAAAAGCCTTCTGGAGGAAGGGACTTCGAACCCTGAGGTTCAGGAAAAAATGCTTGATTTTTATTCAGACCCAGGATTCCTTTTATTCATGGCATATGCATATGCTCTTTTTGCTATTGTTATAGCTGGCTTTGTTTTGGTAATTATCTGGATTATAAAAAAGAAGTTTAATGTTGATGAGTCAGAGTCAATACTTCCATATGAAAAAGCACCAAATGCAGTCTTTGGAAATATTGGTTTTATTCTCTTTACTGTTACGATTATTGGAATAACAATCTATGAGATAATACAGCTTCAGTAGAGATAAGTTTTTAATATGATGAATATGTCAAAGGTATTTCTGGAAATTTGATATTCATGTTATATCTTAAGAACTTCTTAATGAGAAATATGATATAAAGGTACTGTAAGCGAAAGAGTTTGCAGTACCTTTTGAAATTAAAAGAGCGTCTTTGATAAGGAGATTATAAAAAATGAAAGATGTAATATTATCAGCAAAGGGAGTACAGAAAACATTTGCCAATAATGGTGAACAGCTTCATGTGCTTTCTAATGTGGATATGGATATTTATGCTGGGGACTTCACAGTGATAATGGGAGCTTCTGGTTCTGGAAAGTCAACACTTCTTTATGCGCTATCTGGAATGGACAAGGCTACAGCAGGTGATGTTATCTATAAGAGAAGTGCTGTTTCAAAGAAGGAACATAAAGGTGAGGTTAACATAACTTTGGTGAAAGAAAAGCAGATGAGTGAGCTTCGTTCTCATGATTTCGGCTTTGTATTCCAGCAGATGCATCTGGTAAGTAATCTCAGCCTTCTAGAAAATGTAGCTGTAACAGGTTATCTATACAAAGAAAGAAAGGCGGCAGATACAAAGGAAAAGGCGGAAAGGCTTCTTGAGAGAATGGGGCTTTCGGAGGTTAAGAATCATATTCCTTCAAGAGTATCCGGAGGTGAACAGCAGAGATGTGCCATCGCAAGAGCAGTTATCAATGACCCTGCAATTCTCTTTGCGGATGAACCGACAGGCGCACTTAATAGAAAGAATACAACTGAAGTTCTGGACCTGCTTACAGAACTCAGTGGTGAGGGACAAAGTATAGTGATGGTTACTCATGATATAAAAGCAGCGCTTAGAGGAAATAGAATTCTATACCTCGAGGATGGCAATATAATAGGAGAGCTGGAGCTTACACGCTATGGACAGAAGGATAAGAATGGCGAGCTCCTTCAGGATAAGAAAGCTCGTGAGGCACAGGTAAATGCATGGCTTGAGTCACTGGACTGGTAAGGAGAATGATATGGAAATATTAACACTTGTTAAATCAGGTATTAGAAATAAAAAAGGTATATCCATAGGCTTCATGCTTCTGACAATGCTGATCGTGGTAAGTGTTATTGCTATTATCGGTGTTAACAAGAATTATAAGAGTGCCTTAAAGAAAGCATTTGAGACAGAAGACAGAGGCACTATATGTGGTTTTTTCAAATATGATGTATTTACAGATGATTATCAGAAAGAGATTGAGGCATCAGATTTGGTTGATTTTCTTGATGTATCAGATGCGTTAGTTGGTGTCAATGTTCACCATGGTGATGTGAGAGAGGGAAATGGATTTGTCGTTACAAAGATGATTGATACAGTTCCAATATTCAATGATACAGCCGATGAGCTTTCAAAGCTCGGAGAGGCTGACTATGCATCTGAACTGGGGAGGGGAGAGATTTACCTTCCTTATGGAGCAAAGGACAGACTGGAGCTGGAGATAGGAGATAAACTTAGCTTTGATTTTTTTGGTGAATCTAGAGATTTTACTGTAAAGGGATTTGTTCAGGAAGGCTATATGGGATCTTCAGTCATTGGATATAAGACAGTTTTTATAAGTAATGAAGAGTTTGATGAACTGTTATCTATCTGTGAAGGAAATATTCAGGATGAAAAAGATTATTGGGCTGTGGGAAAGCTGGTATTTGTCTATCCAAGTGATAAGGCAGATGAGTCATCTAATATATTTTTAAGAGACCTGAACAGAGAAACTAAAATTGGTGACAAGAGCTATATTCTTATTACCAGAGAAACATCAGAACATTATACTGGAATATTTATAAATGTAATGCTCGCTGTTATTACCGGTTTTTCAATCCTATTTTTTGCAATATATATAATAGTAACTGGTCATAATATCAGCACAGAGATGGAAACGGATTATGTAAACCTGGGTGTACTTAAGAGCCAGGGATTCACAAATAAAACTATACGCATCATCTACATGCTCCAATATCTGTTTATTGAGCTAGTCGGTATTATTCTGGGAGTATGTATATCTATTCCTTGTGAGAGGATACTCAGTAAGGTTTTCTTCAGTCTGACATGTATACTTCCAGATAAGAACCTGCCTATAATTGAGAGTCTTCTGTTCACAGTTATACTCTTTGTGCTAACACTGTTCTTTGTATTTATCTTTACACGAAAAGTATCAAGGACAACACCTGTAAAGGCAATAACCAGGGGCAAGGATGACTTTTACTTTGAGAGCAGGCTGAATGCTCCAATCAGTAAGAAGCTTCTTGGTTTCACCTTGGGACTTCGTCAGCTTACATCTGCGCCCAAAAGATATATCAGTATTTTTCTGGTATCAGCGCTGCTTTTATTCACTATCATTACAGTTGAACTAAGTGGTGGCTTTATTCAGTCCAGGGATGCCCTTACAGCTATGGGTGAAACATTTACAGAAATCAACTTTGCGTTTAAAGTTGAAGAGCCGGTCTGCACCGTTCAGGAAATTGAGGACATTATTAAGAAACATACTGAGATTGAGGGAAGAGTATATAGGTCTCACATGTATGTATCTATCAATGGTGAGAATGTCATGAACATTATTAAGGCTTATCCAGAGGAGTGCAGTTCGGTATATAAGGGGCGTGAGGTAAAATACGATAATGAGATAGTTGTAACCGAACAGATTTGTAAGATGCTTAATATCGATATCGGTGATACTGTTACTATTGGTAGAAATGATGTTGACCGGGAATTTGTGATAGTTGGGATTTTCCAGACTATGAGTGATACAGGCAAGGCGATATCCATGTCTCTGGATGGATTCAGCAGACTTCGCGAGAATCCGGATGACAAGTATAATATCAATCAGTTGGGGATGTACGGAGTTGTTCTGAAGGATTCTTCTGTAGCCAATGACATTGTCAAAGAAGTTGAAGCTAAGTATGGTGATGATATAAGAATTGAAAGCAGTAAATTCGAGGATGTACTGGGAAATGTTACAAACAGCTTTTATCTTGCGGCAACTGGTTCTGAGATTATGATCTATGTACTGACATTTATTTTTGCTCTGGTTACAGTTTCAATGGTAGGTTCTAAGGCCTTTGTTCAGGAAAGAACAGATATTGGAATCTATAAAGCAATTGGATTTTCAGTAAGAAAGGTTCGCATGCAGTTTGCACTCAGATTTGCAAGCATAAGTCTTATCAGTGCAGTTCTGGGAGCTGTTCTGGCTAGATTATATTCTGGAAAATTATTGGAATCACTGTTCTCAATGTTTGGAATACCTCATATTGAACTTGAGTATGGTCCTGGATTTTTCATTAAGCCGATAGTGGTATTTACTATATTCTATTTTATTCTTGGATATCTCTCTTCAAGAAAGGTTAAGAAGGTAAGCACTAGAGAATTGATTACTGAATGACCTGCGTGTGCAAACATGGTATAATATGACATAAGTTCCATAAGTCAAAAAGCGTTCTTGCTTGCAAGAAAAGCTTTTTGACTTTATGGCATGCAGAAACACTAAGAATTAGCGGTTTTTGAAGGAGTAATTATGCAACAGACGATAATAAAATTTTCCGATATTGAAAAAATAAATGAGTCGATAGTAGTATATTCTGAAGGTGTAACATTTGATCTTGCTGCCTTTGAGAGGGTGGAGAGAGATATTACTGCAGAGCCGCCATTCTTTTCATTTAAGTCCTTTTTGACAGAACTCCGTATTGAGTTTGAGAAGACTGGATTTCTTGCTAAGTACAGGAATAAGAAGGACTTTCTTAAATTTCAAAAAAGAATGCAGAATATGAATATTAAGTCACTGGATTTGTCGTAGTGCCAAACTGAATTGGTTTTTATATGAGCTTTTGTTTATGTAACACAAGTGGAAATAATCATTTCCATATATTTAGTAGGTGAAATGCGATGAGAGTAATTAGAAAAATCTTAATAGTAGATGACGATACAGCATTATCTGATATTACCAAGGATATGCTGGAGGATTATAACTATACCGTGGATCAGGCATACAGTGTCGATGAGGCTTATGAAAAGCTTACAGACGGAAAGTATGACCTGATTCTTCTTGATATTAATCTTCCTGATGGTGAGGGCTATGAGGTGTGTCAGGAGCTTAGAAGAGTGTCTACTGTTCCGGTTATCTTCGCCAGTGCAAGAACAAATGTAGATGACCGAGTGACCGGCTTTGAAAAGGGTGGAGACGACTATCTTCCAAAGCCTTATTCCATGAAAGAGCTTTTAGTCAGAGTAAATGCACTTATCAGGAGAACCTACGGTTTTACTGCTGAAGAAGAAAAGGTTTGCTTCGGAGATGTGGAGGTGAATCTTACCTCTCGTAGTGTGATAAAGGCTGGAAAGACAGTGAACCTTTCACTGAAGGAGTTTGATCTTCTTGCATACCTCTGTCAGCATAAGGGTGAAGCAGTTGAGAAGAATAAGACAATCTCAGAGGTATGGGGAGCGTTTAGTGAGGTAGATACATCCACACTGACGGTTCATATAAGGTGGCTGAGAGAGAAGCTGGAGGATGATCCTTCAAAGCCTGTATTCATAAAGACAGTGTTCAAGGTGGGGTATATATTGGATATACCAAATTAGTAGAAATTTTGTCATTCTGAGCAAAGCTAAGAAACTTTCAATTATATTTACAATAGTTTTAACACCTAGGATTGAAAAAAATATGAGAAAAAAATATGAGAAAATAATATGAAAAAACGATTACTCATAATTATATTCATATATACTATCATTCTGGTCTTATCAGCCCAGATTGTTTTTAGTGTAATTCATAAGGATATTAATGAGCAGCTTTCACTAAAAAATGGCACAGAAACTAATATGACTGTTGAGATGAATGAGATGAAACAGCTTATATCTTCAGGGGACCTGGAAGGGGCGGCTGAAAAGTGCGACGAAATTGTGAGAAACTTCAGTGACAGTGAAACAGGGGATGTGAAGTCGATCATGCTCCTATGGATTTTTGTATTTATAAATGTTATTACTGTCGCATTTATTTTAGTATATGTGTATCTCAGGATATTAAAACCATTTGAGGAGTTAAAGGAATTTGCATCAGATATTTCCAGGGGGAATTTGGATACTAAGCTGAAGATGGATAAGGGGAATTACTTTGGTGATTTCACTTGGGCCTTCGATAACATGCGTAAGGAGATAGCGAAGTCCAGAAACGCTGAGAAGACTGCGGTAGAGAACAACAAGACTGTTATTGCAACTTTGTCTCATGATATAAAAACTCCAGTTGCTTCCATAAGAGCTTATGCAGAAGCCTTTGAAGCAAATATGGATTCAACTCCTGAGAAGAGACAGAAATATCTTGGAATCTTAATGCAGAAATGTGATGAGGTAACAACACTTACAAATGACCTTTTCATCCATAGTATTTCAGAGATGGATCGCCTGGAAATCATTAAAGAAAAGCTGGAGCTGGTGTCATTTATGCAGAAGGATGTCAGAGAGCTCTTTGCTGATGAAGAGGTGGAGATAAATATTCCAGAGCCCCTGGTGGGCAAAGATGCAAATGAGATTTATATTAGTGCCGATAGGAAGAGACTGCTCCAGATTATGGAAAACCTGAAAAATAACGCAGATAAGTATGCAAAGACAAAAATCTGCATTACGCTTGAAACGGAAAGTGATGAGGAGAATAATTCAATGCCGAGACAGGTGGTAATTCATTTTCGAGACTTTGGACAGGGAATCCCAGAGGAGGAGATACCATTTATCACAGGAAAGTTCTATCGAGGAAAGAATGCTGGAAATGAGAATGGTTCGGGGCTTGGACTTTATATAGTGAAAGAGCTTACTGAGAAGATGAATGGAACTCTTCGACTTTTTAATAAGAATCCTGGACTGGATGTGGTGCTGGCATTTGTGGTTGATGATATGGAATCTTAAAACATGAATAAAAAGATGAGGGATAGATGCGAAAAATTATTAGTTTAATTTTGAATATATTAATTGTTATCTTTGGGATAATTGGCACATTTTTAATGTTCACACATAAAGGTGAGGGAACAGGACTTGTTTCGTCTGGCTTTAGTAATCTGAAGTATTTTACGGTGTTGTCCAATGAACTCTGCATGATAGTATCGATAATCTGGATTATTCTTTTTCTTCAGAAGAAGAAGTCGTTCGTCCTGTTTAAGCTGGTGGCAGCAGCATCAGTGGGACTTACGTTTCTTATTATAGCTGCCTTTCTGGCTCCTATGTATCCTGATCTAAATATGTATGAAGGTGGAAATCTGTGGTTTCACCTGATACTTCCGATTACAGCGATGATTGAATTTGTGCTGCTAGAAACAGAACAGAGGATACCATTTAGATACACACTATATTCAGCTGTATTTGCACTTCTTTATGGGTTGTTCTATATGATCAACATTCTTATAAATGGAAAGGGTGTATGGCCTTCCACCAACGACTGGTATGGCTTTCTAAATTGGGGCTGGGGAATTGGCTTTGTTATATTTGGAGCCATAGTACTTATGAACTGGGGTATGGCATGCCTCCTCAGGTGGCTGAATCACCTGGTGGCAAAAATTTCCAATGTATATGGTGAAGAAAAGTAAAACAAAAAACCCCGTCTCGGGGGTTTTTGTTTCAGCTTAGATGCAGCATATTAAGCAGCAACAGCCAGCTCATTCCATAATATGTTACTACGGCAACTAAGTCGTTTACGGTTGTGATAAGTGGACCTGAAGCAACAGCAGGATCCACTTTTATTTTTTTAAAGAATAGTGGTATTAGTGTTCCAACGGCACTGGATATCAGCATTGCCAGCACAAGGGATATTCCGATGCAACCTGAAACTGCATAGGAGAACATGAATGTTTTCCCTTTTGCAAAATGAATATATAGTCCAACAAGCAGGAAGGATGCTATACCCAGAAGTAGTCCGTTGCAGAGTCCGACTCGCATTTCCTTTATAACTAGATGACCTTTCTGTTTAAAGGTCAGGTTTTCATCCATAAGAACACGGATCGTTACAGCAAGAGACTGGGTACCAACATTACCTGCCATGTCCAGAATAAGAGACTGGAAGGCCATGATAAGTGTGAGCTGTGCAACTACATGGTCAAACATTCCGACTACACTTGAAACAACCATGCCAAGTCCCAGCAGGATGATGAGCCAAGGAAGCCTTTTTCTCATACTTTGTCCCAGAGGTTCCTGCAGGTCTTCTTCTGCAATAAGACCAGCCAGCTTTACATAGTCTTCGCTCATCTCATCATCAACGACTTCGATAATACTCTGGGATGTGATGATTCCCAGAACTTTATTTCTGTTATCAAGTACAGGAATATAATCCTCTGAATAATCCTTCAGTCTTTCGATACAGTCATCGATGCTCTCGTTTGCATAGACATAAGGGAAGGATGTAACTATCAGATCATCTAGAGGAACGGTGTTTCTTGCAATAATAAGGTCCTTAAGATCGATAGCACCATAGAATTCATCATTTTCATCTACCACGAAGAGAGTGGAGATATTATCATTTTCCTCGGCCTGTTTAACCAGCTCATTCATTGCCTGCTTGACTGTCAGGTTCTCTCGTATGATGATACAGTTGGTAGTCATGTGGCTACCGATTTCATCCTCATCGAAGGATGCCAAAAGACGAATCTCTTTCTGTATCTCTGGATTGATAGCATCTATAATAAGTGCTCGTTTTTCTTTTTCAATCTGATGAAGCACATTTGCGGCTGTATCTGTCTCCAGGTCGGAGATTACAAGTGCTGCCTTGTAGACGTCCATCTCATTTATATAAATAGCAGCTTCATCCTCTTCAACGTACTCGAATATTTCAGCAAGCATTTCCGAATTACAGATACGGAAGAATTTCTTTCTTTCCTGTGGCTGAAGCTCGCTAAAAACTTGAGCAATATCATTTTCATGATAATCCTCAATCTTGCTTAGTATTACTCTTGGGGAAAATGTTCCTCTTATGATTTCCAATATTTCTGACTCGTAGTTGCGCTTAGGTGCTGTAACAACCTCTGCGTCTAAATTGTCAGTTTCATTGGTTATTTCTTTTTCATCTGATTCACCGGATGCATTCACTTCAGAATCCAGCAAAACATCTTTTTCTTTGATATCTGACATGATGCCCTCCATTTTTCTTTTAGTTGATTCAGCGCACAAAAAGAACTGAATCATTTTGAAATAAATGAAAGGGTCGCAGGATTTAATCTACATGAATATTGAGAAGCATAGTGATCATAGCGGCAGAACTGTTATTGGAAACAGTGTGCTGAAACATATGATCTCTATGCTTGCAAGATCGTCCGCTCGACCCACTCTTATCGCCATTCGCCACTAAAATCACCTCCCTTAATTTGGTATAGATAGGATTGATACTGTGAAATATCCACAGCCTTTTTATTATCACACCATAGATAAATGATGTCAAGAAACTTCTCTTATAAATTTGCTATGTTTATGATATAATATCGCTTGCTATAAAAAGTAAGCGATTTTGTATGTGATTTTTACGAAGGGAAATAAAAAAACTATGATCCTTGCATGTCAGAACATCAGCAAGAGTTATGTTGGGAATGATGTATTAAAAAATGTAAATTTCCATATTGAGAAGAATGACAAGTGTGGAATAGTCGGCATCAATGGTGCCGGTAAGACCACACTTCTTCGCATTATTTTAGGAGAGGAAGAAGCGGACAGCGGAAATGTGGTTATAGCCCGTGATGTGAGGATGGGATATCTTTCCCAGAATCAGGACACAGAGCTGGACAATACCATTTACGGTGCCATGCAGGAAGCCAAGAAGTATATTATCGAGATGGAAGCCCGTATCCGTCAGCTGGAGCAGGAGATGGAGGGCAAGACAGAGGATGAACTTGCACCAATCCTGGAGGCTTAT
>CACZRU010000294.1 GCA_902783605.1 uncultured Lachnospiraceae bacterium | reverse complement strand
TTCACTCAGTACAGAGTCAGGATGCATGGGAATGATCTTGCTAGAATTGAAGTCCCTGAGAATGAACTTGAAAAATTGCTTAGACAAAGGCAGGAGATAGTGGAACGATTCAAGGAGATAGGATACAGGTTTGTGTCTATGGATATGGCAGGATATAAGATGGGGAATATGAACAAGTAAGAAACTAACAAGGGAGAAGAAATGAGTACAAAATTATATATTGAATGTAATACAGGAATCAGTGGTGATATGACTGTTGCCTCACTGATAGATCTTGGTGCAGATAAAGAAAAGCTTCTGAAGGTTATGGAAGGACTAAAGGAAAAGGTTGGCGGCTTTGATGTTAAGATTACTGAAGTTGAGAAGTCTGGAATAAAGGCCTGCGACTTTGATGTTGTTCTTGATGAGGATAATCATGATCACGACATGGAATACCTATATGGGACAAATTATGAAGGTGATGCAGATCATGAACACGACCATCATCATGAACACGATCATCATCACGAACACGATCATCATGAACACGATCATCATGAACACGATCATCATGAACATGAACACCATCATCACGAGCATATTCATGAAGATGAATCAGGACACCATCATGGACACCACCATGTTCACAGAAATCTTCAGGATGTAATAGATATAATTGATAAAGCAGAGATATCTGACGGTGCCAGACAACTTGCTGTTAAGGTGTTCACTATAGTTGCGAATGCTGAATCTGCAGTGCATGGAAGAACTCTTGAGGAGGTTCATTTCCATGAGGTGGGAGCCATAGATTCTATCGTTGATATCATAGCTGCTGCTGTGTGCTATGATGACATCGTTAATAAATTTGGTGTGACAGGTACTATTATCACTAAGCTGGTGGATGGGACGGGAACAGTAAGATGTCAGCATGGTGTCCTGCCGGTACCGGTGCCTGCTGTTCTTAAGATAGCTGAGCAGACGGATGTGAGGCTGTCTATTGCTGATAGAAAGGGCGAATATGTGACGCCAACTGGTGCGGCATTTGCTGCTGCTGTTATGACGGAGTCGGAGCTGCCGGAAAGTTTTAGTGTAAAGAAGACAGGGCTTGGTGCCGGAAAGAGAGAACATGTCGTTCCTGGAATTGTCAGAGCGATGATTATCGAGTAACAAGAGTTAGCGAGGTGTTTCATTTGGATAAATTTAGATATGAGGATACAGACGGATATGATGAGCTGAATTTTGCTAAGCTGGATTCAGATAGACAGTCCAGAACTGGATTTCCAGAGGTGGTTTTCTGTGAGGGGAAGCCAGATGAGTATCTCGTTGAGATATATAAAAGGCTTCTTGAAAAGGATGGAAGAGTTTTTGGAACCAGAGCCAGTGAGCATCAGTACGAGCTTATCAAGAAAGAAATTGAGGACGTGGAATATGATAAAGTGTCGAGGATTCTCAAGGTGGTGCCACAGTTAGCAAAGAATGAGGATGAACTGACATTTAAAGATGATGACGATAAAGATGAGCTGCCATTCAAGGAATACATGATAAATGATTATGTCGTTGTATGTACTGGTGGAACTGCTGATATTCCCGTTGCTGAAGAGGCTGCGCAGACAGCAGAATATTTTGGCGCGAGAGTCGAGAGGATATATGATGTCGGAGTGAGTGGAATACACAGGATTCTTTCAAAGAAGCACATCCTTCAAAATGCAGTCTGTGTTATTGCAGTTGCAGGAATGGAAGGGGCTCTGGCCAGCGTAGTGGGCGGACTGGTCCCATGCCCAGTCATAGCGGTTCCAACCTCTGTGGGATATGGAGCGAGCTTTGGAGGAATGTCTGCACTGCTCACAATGATCAATTCCTGTGCAAATGGAATAACTGTTGTAAATATAGATAATGGTTATGGAGCGGGATATGTGGCAACCCAGATTTATAGGGTTGCACATCCTGTGTTTTAACTGTTCTTATAATAGAATATTGCCAGGTTGGTTCGGTCGCGGAGTTCCAGCTTGGATAGAATATTGCTGATATAGTTTCTGACTGTTCCTTCGGACAGGAAGAGCTTGTCAGCAATTTCTTTGTTTGAAAGACCGTCGGCAACACATTTAACTATTTCTGCTTCCTGATCTGTAAGGTCAAATGAGGCATAGTCGAATTCTCTATTAGAAGAAACAGCGGATGAAGAACTGCTGTTTTCACCAGATTCGAAAGACTCTGAGCTGCCCATAGTGCCATTAGTGGTTTTATGAGTTAGTATATCAGGCAGCTTTTCGGTTATTTCATTTCCAAATACAGACTGTCCGCTATGGACGGCCTTGAGTGATGGGACAATAGAATCAAAATCCTGCTTGATGATGTATCCCTTTGCGCCGATAGAAAGAGCTTTAACAATATATTCATCATCATTAAAGGTGGTGAGATAGAGGATTTTTGCATCTGGAAATTCTGCAAGGATTTTCTCGCCTGCTTCAAGACCGGTCATCCCCTCCATACGAATGTCTGTAAGAAGGACATCGGGGTGATGTTCTCTATATAGCTCCACTGCTTCAGCACCTGAAAATCCGGTGGCCATAACCTGGATACTGCTGTCAGATTCTATGATTGTTTTAAGTGACATTGCCACTAATCTGTCGTCATCTACTACGATTACCTGCATGATATCTTTCCTTTATGTTTTCTTTAAATGATTTTTTCTAAGTGAGATTTATTCATAATTTTTGTATCTTTAAATTCTTTATTCTTAATTTTCTATACGTAATTTTTTATCCGTTCTTTGGGATACTAACAAATACTCTGAATCCATTTTCAGTTGAAATATTCAGAGTGCCATTTACTGATTCTGCTCGGCCCCTGATATTTTCCAGTCCCATTCCGAAGTCGCTGAAATCACTGTTTTTTCCTGATGTGGAAACTGTTTTGTCTGATCTATTATCATTGCTATAATCATGGATGATAAGCTGATACATGGATGGATGCTCATTCAGTTTGATGTCAACCTCGGTGTTTGAACTGTGCTTTATGATGTTTGAGACACATTCCTTCGTGATTCCAATTATAGCATATTTAACTGGTCGCGGAGTGCCTTCTCCGATATCAATATCCATTTGGAGGTTGTATTTTTCCTTAAGCGGTTCTGTCAGCTGTTCAATGCTGGATTTAACATCAATTGAGTCGTCGTGGAGGTCGTGTACGCTGGAACGGATATTGTTCATGGCGTTATCCAGAGTTTCTCTAACACTCTCCAATTCGGAGTGAATAGGCTCCTCCTTGTGGATTGCGAGCAGAGCTCCCATCTGCAGTATTGCGCGGGAGAGAGTGTGTCCCACATTATCGTGAATCTCTCTGGCAATACGATTTCGTTCCGATAGCTGGGCGTTGTAAATCTCTGTATCTCTGGCATTCATCAGTTCAGTATTCTGCGACCTTAGGCGGGTTGTCTTTTCGGTGCTGTCATCCCTGATCTTTCGAATGTCCCGCGAATAGACGGCAAGCATTTCTGATTTGATATTCAGAACAATGGCCATGATAGATAGAATAATTATGAAAATGCTTAGCGGATATTCAAAGCTGCTTATGATAGCCATAATTCCAATTGTAAATGCAATGTAGTTTCTGCTCTTTGCTATATCGTACATAGCAAGCGGAATCACAGCAACTAAAGGGGGATAGAAAAATGCAGCTATCACTAGAGCGGTTTCTATGACAAATGAGATCCATTCGTTTGTACTATCTGGTTTCATAGAGTAGTCAGTTCGGTCTCTCGATAAAAGGTAGTAATTTAGAGCAGTACAGATGATAGAAATATACACGCAAACAAGAAAGTCTGTACCACTTGCCAAAGATGACATGATATAGACTGACATTGCGAAGAGTAGAATTTTATCAATAAGTCTGTTCATGGATGAGCCTGACCTCACTGAGAAAAATCAAAGGTTATTATATCATGAAAGGCTATACATTTTAAACCATTGGTTGTTTATGCAAAATATTGTTTGAAATGAGGTTTCTTAAATGCTATCATACATGCTGTTAAAAGTATTAGGTTTTAAAACAGGAGGAAAAATATGAGAAAATTTGAAAAAAAGATATTTAAAATGAGTTCTCTCAAGAAACTCGCTGCAACTGTTTTATCTGCGGCATTTGTATTTACTGCTTCCGTAATTCCAACAGAAGCAGCATCAGGCACATGGAACAGTGATGGCTCTGGATGGTGGTACAGCTACTCTGATGGCAGCTATGCACAGAATACCTGGGGGGACATCGATGGAAGCTGGTACTACTTTGGAGCCAATGGTTACATGGATTATTCTTCGTATCGTGATGGTTACTGGCTGAATGCAGATGGAACTTGCAGTACCGGTTATTCTGGTGGACACTGGGAAGGGAATAATACTGGAGGATGGTGGTACACAGATGCATCTGGCTGGTATCCTGTATCTCAGTGGCTCTGGATAGATGGTAAGTGCTATTATTTCAAGGCCAGTGGCTTTATGGCAACGGATGAATGGGTTGATGGATGCTATCTTGATAAGAGCGGTGCCTGGGTTCCGGGTAAGAAAAAGGGTGCACAGACCGCATGGATGGCAGCATACGAAAAGGTTGTAAATGATTATGCCAGCAAGAACAAAGAAACTAAGTATGGCAAGATTAGATATGCACTTATCTACCTGGATGGAGATGATATTCCTGAGCTGGTATGTGGCAAGCAGGGCTACTATGTTTCCCTTTATACCTATTACAACAACAAGGCAGTATGTGTAATGGATAACTGGGCATATGGTGCAGGCGGAAATGTTGGCTATTCATATTCTGAGCGTACAGGTCTCGTATCCAACAGCAATTCAGATATGGCTGGTTCTATAAGATATATAACATATTACGAATTGAAGAATGGTAAGCTTCAGCAGACAGATTATTACTACTGTACTGCATCATATAATCTTAAGTCTTATGGTTTTGATTGGAAGCACTCTAGTGACGCAGATTATCACTACTACAGAATACCTACAAAGAAATCTTCATCAGGCTACAAGAACTATGAGGAGATAAGTAAGGCTACATATGATTCATATCAGAAGGAGACTTCAGGATATATCCAGGGTGGAAGTACGAAGGATGAAATTCTAGGAAACCTTAAGTAATTACTTAAAGTATAAGTATGATCAACAAGAGATAACAAAACTGGCAGATGAGCGTTGCCCGCTTATCTGCCAGTTATTTTTAAGCTACGAAGTAGCTATGATATACCGAAGGAAAAATGCGTTAGCATTTTTACGAAGGAATATCATTTTTTGTCTATATATTTTGTCTATATATTTTGTCAAGTTATCTTCTTTCTCTGAAGAACTTTGTGAATACCAAACCTATCGACATGCATACGATACCAAAGAGGAGTTCTATTCCAAAGCTTCCGATCACTTCATTCAGGTTTCCACCTTCGAACCAGATTTTTCGAAGAGCAGTGGAGTACCAGTAGTTTGGAGTGAACCTTCCAACTAAGCCAACCTTGTCTCCAAGAATAGTTAGATCTACAAATGTACCACCAAGGAATGCAAATGAAAGGCTGATAATGCAGGTCACATAGGATGTGGTATTTGCGGTTCCTTTTGTGGCTATTCCCATAGGAATACTTGTTATCATTGACAGAAGCATTGTAGCTGCAAGTGTATAAATAAAAGCATTTACAATAGAAAGAATC
>CACZRU010000293.1 GCA_902783605.1 uncultured Lachnospiraceae bacterium | reverse complement strand
TAATTACTTCTCTGGCTTTTATTACCAGCTTTTCTGCTTGTTGTTTTTCTTGTTTTTCTTAAATCCTTATTCTCCTGACACTCCTAGCTTTTACATGCTGTCTATAATTTCTGTTGCAAGACCAAATTCTAGAGCCTGCTCTGCATTAAAGAATGTGTCACCCTTGGTTTTTGAATACACTGTTCGAAGATTCTTCCCTGTTTTTTCTGCAATAATACGAGCCAGAGTTTCTCTAGTCTTCATAATACTTTCCAGGGTATCCTGCACTGCCAGCGCCTTAGATGGTGCATTTCCAAATACCACTGACGGATCATGAATCATCAGCTGAGAATGCTCAGTCATGCAGCGTTTATCTCCAGCTAGAAATAAAATCGCTCCCATTGATGCCGCTGTACCGATACATACTGTCTTCACAGGCGATTTCGCCATCTTCATAACATCATAGAAAACAAGTCCTGAGGTAACCTCGCCCCCCGGAGATGAAATATACACTGTAATCTCCTTGCCAGGATCAACACGGTCAAGGTACATAAACCGCTTAATCATCTCCGGCATAGTAGCACCGTTGACTTCATCCGTAAGGAACAGCTCTCTGTTATTAAACATATAATCATCTACTGTATAATATTGAAGGCCTGCATTTGTTTCTTTAATAATACTTACTTCTTTCATGTTTTATTTCTCCTTTTCATTTTTTTAATCTATAAATTTCTAGTTATTATTGGGCTTCATATCTTCAGAAGACTCATCAGAAGACTTATCAAAAGGCTTATCAGTATTTTTTTGAGAAGCCCTCAAATGATCAGTTTTATCTTCGGTTTTATCTTCGGCTTTATCTTCGGCTTTATCTTCAGCTTTGTTGCCCACACTATCTATATCCCCATTTACTTCTTCAGTTTCATCAACTATCAGTTCATAACCAATAGGAACATAATCATCTGAATCATAGTCATCCAGATCATAATCATCTGGAATATACTCGTCTGGAATATAATCATCCGGAATATAGTCGTCTGGATCATAGTCATCTGAATCATAGTCATCTGAATCATAGTCATCTGAATCATAGTCATCTGAATCATAGTCTCCAGACACCACTTTACTCACTTGCATCCAGTCTCCCATCATTTCCTTATAAGAAATAGATTTTCCATCAACCTCTATACCTTTATTAAACTCTGAAATGTCATATTGAATTACATTCCCTTTTGCAAATGATATTGGAACAACTAAAGAAACGTAGATCACCTTATACATCCCTTCGGGATCAGACCACCAAGTCGACCTTTCAAGTGTATCTTCAATAATTCTAAACACATGTATAAGCTTAAGTTTTTTCGCCCACTGAAAATCAGCAACCGCAGGATCTGGTTTTCTATATTCATCGCTCGATGGATCCACCCCATCCATACAAGTTATATCCCATTCGTAGGTTAATCGTCTTATTACATCCAGTTTAAAATCATCAAAACGATATATTTCATCTGGAATGGACTTGTCCATCCATTCACACATCTGCATAAAATTCAAATTCAACAAGTTGCGAACGATATTTTTTGCTGATTCTCCAGAAGATACATACTCTTTTAAAACATCTTTTAATCGTCTCATCTTTATATTCACTCCTTTATTTGCTTTTTTATTTTATTTATTTTCTGCTTTTTCATTTTCTGCTTTTTCATTTTTTCGATTATGTATCGCCCTTATACACGTCTTCTGCTCAAGGGATAACCTAAGCACCTTAAGTCCTCAAGTATTTTTAAATAGTCAGCCATACTATCCGGGCTGCCCTTTCCCACTGACCAGTCATACAGCATCCACTCGGCTACAGAACTATCAAATGGAAAATAATTATCTTTTTTTTCTCTTTTTTCTACTATTAACAAGTCTTCAAAACGAAGATCTAAAAACGCCTTCCATACATCTAAAATACTGTCATCAAAAATCTTTTCACCTGCTTCACATCGTTTTAATATTTCTTCTAATCTCATACTTTCCATTTTTTTCTCCTCTTCTATTTTTTTCTCTTAAAGTTTTTTCTCTTAAAGTTTTTTCTCTTAAAGTTTTT
>CACZRU010000292.1 GCA_902783605.1 uncultured Lachnospiraceae bacterium | reverse complement strand
GATTCAAAACAATTATCTGCGTCTCTTCCTCGAATTGGCCTAACCTGAAATTCTGCATTTCCATCGTAAATACATATCCTGCCATCTCTGGTCATATTATATGTATACTCCACCATGGCCTGCTCACCGGCAAACCTCTCATCAAATGGACCATACTTCCTTAGATCGGCTAAACTGATTAAGGTAATTCCACTTCTAAGAGCTGAATATGCACTGTAATTGAAATACATCTCATCAAACTTGCTATGACGAGTATACATCCATCCTTGCAGGTTACCCATATCCAGTATAATACCTGCATGTGCAAGCGTTCCTCCAACTGCATAAAGCTTTGCACCTATAGCCCCAACCTTTTCACGGTTAGAAATATACGACAGCATATTTGATATTCCGTCTTCTCCCATCATAGTTATGCCTGCCATGATAAAGCACACATATATCTGACCGGCATCTTTTTCAGATTCTTTTGAGGCACTGTCAACCATATCTTTCGATGCATAGTTCTTCTCAATCTCAGCAACAGCCAGATTCATCTGCTCTGCAAAGTTCAGCTTATTCTTTTTTGATTTTGCTGCTATTCTTAAAAACTGAAGGTTTTTAAAATCAGACTTATTCTTAATTGAATCAACCGTCTGATTATACCTTTCATCTTCATCCGCCTCAAGGACAGCAACATACACCTTAAGTCCATCAGGTAACTCATATCTTGTATGATAATATCCCAGATGATCTCCGATTTCAGCGGTAGCGTTTATTCCAACTCTGTCATAATGTGCTTGAAGAGCTCTTACTCCTGCGTCGTAGGCATACATCTTCGCAGCCGGATTTCCTGCTGTTGATGTATCATTTATCCTCCAGCTGTATACAATCTTGGTTACATGATGTATATGTCGTGCTTTCTCAGTACATCTTAGGATGAAATCATAATCCTGGGCACCATTATAAGCATCATCAAAAAGTCCCACCTCATCAACCAGCGATTTTCGAACAACAAACATATGAGTGATGTAGTTGCAGCTTTCTAGAAGTTCCTGATTAAAATCAGGCTTAATATTTGGTTCAAAGCGTTTCTTGGCAGTTGCATTTGTCTTATCTTCATCGGTGTAGATTACATCGAGAATCGTATCTACCGATGTCACATTTTCCAGATTAGAATTCATCGCCTTTACCACTTCGTATAGTGCATCCGGCGTAATCAGATCGTCATGATCCCCTAGGACAATAAAATCACCTTTAGCTATGCTAAATGCCTGATTAGTGTTCGAGGATATCCCTAACGGTCCCGGTAGTTCTGCAGTATATTTGATTCTGCTATCCTTCTTTTGATACTTCCCAATTATTTCAGTCAGTCTCGAACTGTCCTTACTTCCATCTGAAAAACAAATCTCCCAATTCGGATAGGTTTGAACCTTAACTGACTGAATAAGCTCAGCTAAGAATTTTTCATCTGTCTCATATAACGGAACTAAAATACTAAGCAGTGGTCTATATTCAAACTTCTTCTGATGTTCTCTCTGTGCCTCCAGCTCACTAGCACTTGGTGAAATCTTTCGAATCCATTTGTCATAGTGCCTGTTGAGATTGACGTAGGACGGAGACATTCTAACCTTTATCTTCTGCATTGTCTCCTTAACGCCATAATTCTTTAGATTTCTAACAACCTTTTCTGAATACCTGGAGATAACATTTGCCTTAGAAAATTCATCGTCAGACTTACCAACTGAAACAACTTTTGAATAATCTCTCTTTCCCTCATGCATAGCCAGGTTAAGTTTTTTAAATGTACCATCAACCGTTATCTCAAATCCCAGCCTTGCATCATCCGGACACTCAGGATACTCCATCAAGACATCGTCACGAAGAAGAAAATCAATCCTATACGGAAGATATTCTGCACTATCCTTATTTGATACGTCTGAAATCTTAATCACAGTCTGATTGCTTCCGCCCATCCAGCCTCTTAGTACAGTCTTTCCATCCTCAACAAATGCAACATCCACACTATAGTTATAGGTTGAAAGTATTTTTGCAATTTTTGAAAGAGGTGCTTTATACACCATCTCCCTGATGCTGTTCTCAAAGAGTTCGCCTGTCTTTTCACCAATAACGACAAGTTTAGCAGATGATCCATAGCCGCGAATCTTCTTATCTGAAATATCTGCCATATCAACATATATCATCGCAATATATGATATGGTATTTCCATTTCGACGACGCATCTTTATAGGTGGCAATTTTACCACCTCGAAGGTACATTTTAATGCACGTACAGGTTTTCCATCTACAAATATGGCGGCACGGGGACGAAACAGATCAAGATATCCATCTATCGCATACCCTTGAACCACTAATCTTCTTGTGTTGTCTGCTGAGCTTCTTACTCTATCAAAAAAGAAGCCTTGTATTTTGTCTGACATGTTGTAATATCCTTACTTAGCATTTATCGTTTCTGTTAGCCACAAAGATTCTTCGCTACGCTCAGAATGACACTAACTTAAATTTACCGATTAGTTTCGCACCTGCTTCTCAAAGTCACTTGCAGGATGCTTGCACCATGGGCAGATGAAATCCTCAGGAAGATCTTCGCCCTCATATACATAACCACAGATTCTGCATACCCAGACAGTCTTGCCCTGCTCATCCTCATCCTTTTGAAGAGTTCCTACTGTATCACCCTTCTTTATATCCTGAGGCTTCGGCTTAATATTTTCCTGATAATATTCATAGGTTGCAGAAGGAGCTACAGTTCCATCTTCCTCTGGAAGAAGCTCCATATCTGTAACTGAAGCAATAAAGAGTGTATGCGTTCCCAAGTCTACTGTCTGGCTGACTGTACCCGAGATGTACGCATTAGTGCCATCTTTGATAAATGTAATTCCATTGGAAGCCACCCCAAGCTTACCGTAGCCCTGGAATTTATTCACCTCTCGTCCAGACTGGAATCCAAATCTCTTGAACAATTCAAAGTCTGCCTTTTCACTGATTATGGAAATATTAAACACCTTTGATTCCATCAGCATATCATGAGTGTAATTCATCTTATTAACTGCAAATGCAATCTGATTCGGTTCAGTCGTAACCTGAATCGCTGTATTTGTTATGCATCCGTTATGTTTATCCCCAACCTTTGTTGTCAGTACGAATAATCCGTATGACAGCTTATACATAGCTTTCTTGTCCATAGTAACACCTCCCCAATATTTGACATCATTTTAACAAAAAGAGGCGGCATTCACAAGGAAAACCACCTCTCCCATATCCGTATCAGTGACCTGTCCCATTCTACACATTATATACAAAATGGACCTGTCCATCTTTACACCTACTGGCAGGCGCCATCTGCACCGAGCCAATAACCATCTACATATTGATTTGTCACAAGATAACCTGAACCATCAAAGTAGTACCAGCTGCCATCTATATGAAGCCATGCATTTGATGGCCACCATCCGGACTTATCTTCTACCCACCAGCCTGTGGAGTTTGACTTCCAGGATAAGAAGTAGGTATCATCCCATGAACCGTCACCATTAAACCAGTAACCACCATAATACTCGCCCATTGCCATATATCCGTCAGGCTTGAAGTAGTACCATGAGCCGTCAATCTTCTGCCAGCTGTCCTGTGGATACCAGCCAACGCTGTCCTCTACCCACCAGCCAGTAGAATTGCTCTTCCACTCAAGCTTTCCAGTATATGTACAACTGCCATCAGCGTTGTACCACTTTCCATCAATCCACTCATTTGAATACTTAGGCTTCTGCTCCTGACCTGACTCTCCACCACTTGATGGTTTTGGTTTTGTATTTCCAGAACCATTATCTGCCAGCTTTGGAATGGTCTGCGTCTCCTTATGAGAAGGATCATTCTTACATACTCTTGTTTTAACTCCTGTAGAAGTTGTTGTTGCCTCCTGAGTTACCTGCCAGTCTTTCCAATTATGTCCTGTTGCAGGAATCTTTGTTCTTCCATACTCAACATCCTGGCACCTGGTACATACGCTTCCTGCTGTATAACCATCTGTTGTACATGTCGCCTTAACTTCTGCCACCGGCTGATAATCATGGCCTAAAGCCTTAATCACCTCTCCGCCTTCTTCTATGTGGCATCTCTTACATACCTTCTTCTCTTCATGACCATCCTGAGTACAGGTCGCATCCTGCTTAGAAGTAACATCCCAGTCATGGCCAAGAGCCTCAACATTTTCAGTCTTCGTCATACCACATGCATAACAAGTATATGTCATCTCACCGCCCTGAGTACAGGTTGCATCTCCTACGCCATCATCCCAAGAGTGTTCTCCATCAGGTTCAATAGTTTCTCTAATAGTCATTCCACAGTCAGGGCATAGATACTCAACAATATATGGCGTCTCTGTACAGTCTCCAACCTGAATGATAGTTTTTTCACCATCACCATTATGAGGTTTCACAGTAATATAGAAATCCTTAGTCTTATTTGATCCATCTGTTGATTCTACTGTAACTTTGATCTGACTGCCTGCACTTAAACCAGTTGCAACACCATTTTCATCTATAGTAACATTATTAACATTTTCAGGTTTCACAGTCCATTTCATCTTCTTATTGTGAGCCCATGCAGGAGAAACACTTGCGGTAAGCTGAACTGACTGGTCCTCACAGATAGTAAGATAATAATTCTCTGCACCACTTATAGTTTTAACTTCCAGACTGCCACCATCTGCTGAGATGGAATCTATCGTTGAAACCTTTGTATTATTGTATGTAGCAGATATAGCATAGTCCTTCTTTGGCATAACAAATGTCAGCTCACCAGTTTTTTCAACGTAATCCTTAATCTCTAAATCTTCGCCATAACTCCATGAATTAAAGTCATCATAGCTGTCATCAGGTTTAATCGTAACCTTTGTGTCTTCCAGGAACTTTGCTGAAGTAAGCTTCGCACCAGAGTCCCCCATAACATCCTGTCCATTATAAGTAGCACTGACAATTTCACCACCTGTAAGAGTCAGCTGATAACCTGTAAATGCAACTTCTGCAGTATAGGTCGTCTTATATCCTCCATCAACTGTCTCTGCAGTAATTGTACAGCTTCCTTCTCCTACTGCATAAGCCTTGCCATTCATTACAATTACTACATCATCATTATCAGATGCGATTTTTATCTCTTTATTAGCAGCACCTTCAGGAACAACAGCGCATTTAATATCAACAGCTTCATATCTGTTAGTAAATGTAATTTTATTCCCTATTGGATCTACCTTCTGTATACCAGACACCCTGGTTGTACCATAATAAACCTTAACGCCGCTTGGAAGAGCAGATTTATCTATACTATCCCAGTCACTTTCACTGCCATTATAATATATAGTTAAATCTTTGCAGTCATCAAAGGCATGCGCATCTATGCTTGTTATACCAGATAAAGTGATAATCCTTTTTGCTGCAGGAACATAGATAAGCTTCTTTCCATCTTTGCTATAGAGCATTCCGTCTTTTGAAGAATATACGGAATTCCCAGAATCCACATTAATCGTTTCCAGATTTACTGCATCTGAAAATGCACCTGGATTAACTGTCGTTACGGTATTAGGAATAATCACCTTTGTTACTGGACAGTCTTTTTCAAGCCCATAGAATATTGAAGCAAATTTATTTGAATCAAATCTATCAGTTCTTCCTAAGGCTGTAACAACTGTTCCATTAACGCTAGAAGGAATACCGATATTGGTTGAAAAGCCATCATACTGATAGATAGTATTATCAACCATACAAAATTCACTGCTAGGTTTAATGGTATACCCTCTACCCTTTTCACCTGCATTAACATCTACAATGTAGCTTTCACCATCTATTTCCACATACAGATTTACATGACCTGTACCTTCACCTTTTTGATCCTGGAAAGACCTTCTAAGTTCAGCTTTGGTAATTCCAGACCTTAAACAGATTGCTTTTATCAACTGAGAATTAGAAATACAATCACCACAATCATGCACTATAATATTGGTGAGAAGTGAATATCTTGAACTATAATAAGTTTCCTCTGACACATAGTTTGCAATGGCTCTAAGCTTATCATAAGAACTTGAATACTGACCAGGATTAATGGTGTTAATAATTGTATTCAATTTGTTCTCAGCATATACCTCAGCATAGTCATGTACATTAATAGTATATGTCTTTGTTGTTGTTCCATCTGTAGCCTCTATAACCGTTGGATATGGAACATAAACTCTTGTACCTGCACTTTCAGCATAATAACGATATACATCCAGAGTATCCACAAGCCCTCTTGCCCTTGCAGTACTTACTGGCATCATGCAAAGTGTTACATTTCCCTCTGAATCCACAGTAGCACTATATCCTTCTACAACGCGGTAAGTCGGATTGGATAGTCCTGAATTGATCTTGTATGTTGATTTGTACTTAGCAGGAAGTTCCCCTATCGGAGTCCTGTCATCATCCTGTATATAATACAGATCAACTGTTGTTTCATTCGAGCCCGCATATGCCGGGAGAACCGGAAATGCATACGCCAGAATGAAAACGATAACTAAAAGAGTTGAAAATAATTTTTTGAATGTTTTCATGGTGTTACCTTTCTATAAAAATACTCCCCTTATAGAACTTAACCTTTAATTCACTAAAAGATTAACATCAGCATTCTAGCACCATTCTACTAATAACGCTAATATAATTTTTCTTACCCAGATTAATTATCCTGCCCAAATTAGCGGTACACAAGAAATCTATAACTCCAGTCGCCCAACAATCTAAACACCTTAATTCTTTTGCGATTAACTTTATAGAATTCTCTATACGACTCCTTAATTTTCTTATCAAATGTTTTCAATTCTGTTAAGTGATCTTTTGTTGGTTCAAGCGATAGGTACATACCATATTGCATATTAACCATTCCAACTAATCTAGACCTAAATATCGCTTTATACAATGATTCTTCCTCGAGAGAGTCATAAATTTTTAGCAGGTTCATCAAAACATAGTAATGCTCTTTGTAATGCTTTCTTTGTCCCGCCAAGCTAACACTTTGGCCTTTTCTCCCTAACCTGTAATAATATACTTCAAGAGGACTAAAAAAACCAGTTTTTACGTATAGCATTGATTTGAGTACATATTCAACATCTGTATAAAAACAATGTTCCGTAATCTCATATTTATCTTTTATTATAGATGTTTTAAAAGTACATGAATGCATTGCGAAAGAGTCTGTAAAATATTCTGACTTTATATCAACTATTTTATTCAAAGGAATATTATCTAAATACTCCATATGTTCAAGTTCATTGGTATCCTCATAAAATGCTGCATACCTGGTATTAACAATATCGACATCTATACTCTTTAGTAATTCGATATATTCCGGAAGATTATCAAAATAATCATCACCATCTAATAATTTGAAATATTTTCCTGAGGCTTCAGCTATTCCTCTATTTACTGTAGATCCCCAACCACCATTTTCTTTTTGAATATATCTAAATGTTTTAGGATATTTTTGGCAATATTTCTGTGCTATCTCTGATGTCCTGTCTACACTACCATCATCAATAATTAACACCTCATAATCATCTAATATTTCTGGAGCAACTAAACTATCTAATGTTTTTTTTAGATAATTCTCAACATTATATGCCGCAATAGAAATTGATAAAACTTTATTCATTTCCGTTTTCAATTCTGCTTTCATTTCTGCTTTCATTTCTGTTTTTATTTCTGTTTTCGTTTCATTGTTTATTTACAATATCCATTTTACCTAATCACAGCAAAGTCCTATTATAAATACTTAATTTTTCGTATGGTCTTTTTTAACGCCACAAGCGCCTTACATAGCACCTTATTATTTCTGACAATAAACCATTTTCTAAAAATATTTTTTAGATCACCCGCTCCCCCATTACAATACTTGTCAGTTTTTTTCACTGCATATATAAGCTTTTTTTCTATCCTATCTGACAATACATTATATATACCAAGTTCTAATTTTAGATTAAAAAGACAGTTAATATACATATCAGTTCTATTTTGGGAGCATCCTTTCTTAAGACTTTTATCTATTTCCGAGGTAGATAATAATTGCATATAATCCTCATACATATGGATAGAATCATCTATAACATGGTCCGAATGTTTAATTAATTTATTTATTAAGCTTGAATCCTCAAAATTATATACATAAGTTGGACAGTTATAGTAAAGAAGCTTAGGACTATGTCTAAGTAGGCTGAATAAAAATACTGCATCTTCTCCAAGAATCATATTCTCAGGAAAACAGCAATTATATTCCCTAAGAAACTCTGTCCTTATAAGCTTACAAACCGGCCCATTTATCTTTTCACTTTTTGAAAGTACAAATAAGATATCTTTTATGTCTAAGTTTATATTCTCTCTTTGAACGCCATGAGGAAATACCTTCCAAACAGATTTTTTATCCTTCTTTTTATAAAGCAAATCTGATAATAAAATATCAAATTGTTTCTTATCACCATATTTCAGCATTTCCGCAGTCTTTTGGGGAATTACGACATCATCCGCATCAACAAATAATATATAATCACCTTTAGCAAATGTCAGTCCATAATTTCTGGCAGAACCCGCTCCACCATTTTGCTTTTTAAAATACACAAACCTATTTTGATATAGTCCTGCTTTTCTTATTATTTGTTTTATATTTTTTTCAATAAAATCATCTGATCCGTCATCAACAAGAATACATTCAATCTGTTTATTTGATGTTTTAATCAATTTGGCAACAGAAAAGATACACCTTTTTAGCTTATATAGATCAGTATTGTAAATTGGAATAATTATCGAAACATCCATACAGCCACTCCCGAATCATGCTTTTTCAGAGATTTATTCCTTTAGAAATTTATTCTTTCAGAAATTAATCCCTTCAGCTATAGATTTTGCCATCTGTTCTCGCGTATATTTTTCGAGGAAACAGATTCTTGCATTTTCGCAGATATAATCATACTTTCCTTGAATAGCCTCTAAAACCAGCTTCTTAAATGAATCCTTATCCTTTGTAAACGCTAGTCCATTTTCCCCACTTTTTATGTACATCTCAGACAATGTACTAGGATCACTCACAAGTACTATTTTCTTTAAAGACATCGATGATAATAACACTGTATCTCCTGAACTGATATGTGCATTTTCTATTGGAATAATAACCGCCTTGCAATTTGCAATCCAAGGATACTGTTCCTCGCCAGTTATATCATTCTTTATTATTATATTTGGATTATTGGTTCTATTTACATATGTATCAGATATGATCACAAGAGGATAATCTATCCCCTTCCATGAATCTATCAAAAAGTCATAATCACGATTAGATCTTCCAATTGACAGGAAATATTCCTTATCTTCAAATCCCTCTGGTCTATCCACTTTTGCCCATCTTCTATATTCATCCATCACCCCAAAAGGAACCGCTACGATTCTTTCTCTTGGATAGTTAAATTCTCTACTAACATAGTCTGCATATTCGCACGAATTAACATGAATATAGTCCAAGTATTTTGTATTAGTACATTTACGCATAAACCATTTATAAGGTCTCGACAAGATTCCTTTCTTTTCTTTATATGTATAATTCAAGACGACAATTCTATTAGTTTTTTTCACCCGAAACATAACACAATAAAAGCTAAAAAGTAGAGCATAAAACTGCTGCCAGCCGATAACTATATCATATTTCTTTCTAAATACAAAATACTTCAATGGAATAATAAAATACTTTAGATACCTTCTTACTTCACTCCATTTTCCAGTTCTCCCCCAATTAGCCGTATGGATTATTAATCTATATGAAATATCGTCAGAAGACGCATTAAGCCCCTTCATAAATGGAACCATCTCATCATAATCACCATCAGATAACACTATGTTAAACATTTTTTCCCTCATATATTTTCAGTAATTTATTACAATAATTTCCGAGATTATCAAATTTATCATTTCCACAATTTGAACTATATAAATCTGTAACCTCATGATGATTCCACAAGTTTCGAATCTTTTCTATTAATTCCCTTGTATCCCCTGGAGTAAACAACTCACCCGTTACACCTTCTTGAATAAGTTCTGGAATCCCACCTATTCGGGTTCCCAAAACTGGAGTTCCATACATAATGCTCTCTATAACAGAAAACGGACAGTTTTCATACCATTCTGAAGGACATACTGAAAACCTTGCTTCTCTTATAAGAGTCTCTAGCTCCTTGCCACTCTTAAATCCAACATTTTCAATATTGGGTATATTTTTTATTTTTTCATTCAACTTGCTCTCCAGAGGTCCTCCCCCGACAAATATAAAAGATATATCAGGAAGCCTCTTACATGCCTTAACTAAGGTTCCCAGTCCTTTCTCCGATGAATATCGTCCAAAATAAATAACATAATTTTTTTTCTCATCTAAATTTTTTTCTATATTCAAATCATAATCATCCACGAAATTGAGTAAAGCCACTGTCTTTTCTTTGAAAAATGGATTAAGATCCATTTTAGATTTCATAAATTCAGAACAACAGATAATAGTATCGATATACTTATAAACAAATCTTGTTTTCCAATACATAGCTTCCGCAGTTCCCACTAAGCTTTTTGCTCTTGAGCCATGTATACACTTATTATTAATGCAATTAATATACTTTCCACCTATACATTTTTCACATAGCTTTCTTGTCTTTGGATTAAATAACATATGATTGGGACATAACAATTGATAATCATGAGATGTGTAAATAATACGGCAGGCCCTCTTAGTCATTTTTCTCCACTTTACCACTTCAAGAATTATTGAGGGGGTCAATTGATAATTAAATAAATTTAGATGAACCACATCAGGCTTAAAACTATCCAATACTTTTCTGATTTTTTTTCTTGCCTCAACACTATATATAACTCTTATTGGATATGTAGCCTTTGATAGTATATTACCATCATGAAAATCCATATAGGATGTATATGAATTTGCTTTATTTCCAACTATTCGATTTTCGTGCTCCATTCCAAAATACTGTACTTCATGTCCTTGCGAAATCAAGTATTCACCCAACTTAAGTGTATATGTTTCAGTACCGCCATTTGGAAATAAGAATTTATTAACCAATAAAACTCTCACAGGATTCCCTATTCCTCTCGATTTACGATTCGCTACAGCCACCTTGTCAGTCATAAATAATTATTTTTTATTCCACAATTTCTTATATTCATCACCTATAAAATTCCAGCTGTATGAATCTATAATTCTTTGCTTAGCCATTTTCCCCAATTTATAAACATTGTCCTGGCTCATCTTCTCACACCTATCAATTAATCTTGATAAATAACCTTCATCACACTCCCAATAATACGATGCATCCTCAGCAACCTCTCGATTAAAGCTTACATCTACAAGAAGATTTAAATCTGTGGATGCTAACGCTTCCAAAAGACTTGGATTTGTTCCCCCAACAGTATGACCATGTATATTTGCATATGCATTTTCACGAATTTTCTTTAATAGTTCTTTATCATAAACCGTTCCAACAAACTTAATTCTCTTATCTCTTTTCCAGTGATATTTTTCTTCAAGATAATCTGCATATTTTTCATTCTGAGTTGTTATGATTACAAAATCTTTTTCAGTTTTACTTTTCATAAACTCACGAATCATAACTTCATAATTATTCTCTGGAACAAATCTTCCACAGCACATATAATAATCCTTAGTCCTAAGATTATGACTAATTAGCCATTCAACAAACTCTGGATCATCATCCTTTATTATACTTTTCTCAACATCTGCCCCATAAGAAATATATATAGAATTAGGAGAATATTTTTTATATTCTGTATCAATATATTTTTTCATATTAATGGAATCGCATATTAATAAATCTGAATATTTCACCATTAATCTTTCTGATTCCTTCCAATATTTTCTCACCGGCATAGACCACTTTGATCTCTTCCACTCATGTCCATCTGGATTGACATATATCTTTACTCCCAAATCATGAGCTTTCGCAGTTAATGATTTAAAAAATGGCCCGATTCTACAAGCAAGAACATATATAATAGGATTTTTTATATGATGTCTTTTTATATAACTAATGCACCACTTCATAGCTCGTATGTCATGTATAACTGCCTGACCGACCCCTATTTGTGGAACACTAAGCTTTAACACATTTGCATTATTATATTTGAAGCTGATAACTTTTCCATCTTTTGATCTCCTTACACATGAAACATTTGTTAGTTTTGTTTCATCCATGCAGCCATCACCATTGGATTTAGTTACTATATAATACTGAATGCCCCGCTCTGTCTTATGCTGCTCAGTCAGCTTATCAAGAAACGACTCATATCCACCATATTGTCCTATTGACTTTGCACCAATTATAAATATATGCCGCATGCTTTATTTTGCTCCACTTTTCTTTATTACAACGCTAAATGTCTGGAAGATAATTTTTATATCCTCCCAAACACTCCAATTTCTAATATATTCCGAATCTAGTCTTACCACCTCTTCAAAATCAGTGATATCGCTTCTTCCACTAACCTGCCAAAGGCCGGTTAATCCAGGTTTTATTCTCATACGAATCCTATGATAATTTTCATATTGCTGCCATTCATCAAGTGTTGGTGGTCTTGTTCCCACAAAAGACATATCTCCCTTAAGTATATTCCAGAACTGTGGCAACTCATCTATTGAATAAGTTCGAATAAAGAAACCAATACCTTTTTTCGTTCCATCCTTACCAGAGCCAAGTATTCGAGGATCATTTTCCATTTTGAACATAAGCCCCTGCATTTCATTATGTTCTAATAATTCTTTCTTTTTTTCTTCTGCATTCTTATACATACTTCTAAACTTATATATTTTGAAAACTCTTCCATTTTTTCCAATTCTTTTCTGAGAAAAGATAACAGGTCCTGGATCAGTTATAAATATTATAGGAGCAACAATTATGAATGCTATTCCGGTAATCAGAAGTCCAATCAATGCCCCAAAGATATCTATTATCCTTTTTAATAATATATCGCTTCCTGAAACCATTTTTATTGTGCTTGAAACCACCTGAAAACCTGCCATATTTTCAATAGCAGTTTCTCCCATTAAACCACCCAGTTCTTCAATCACAATATGAACTGTCATTCCTGACATCTCGCATTCTTCAATTATTCTTTTGGCTTTTGGATTGTCATTAATACTTGAAAAAATAATCTCATCAACAACATGATTTTCCAGATACCTTAACAGTCCTTCATTGTCATGACATACCACGGGGATATTCTTAACTCTATCAGCTTTCCCATCCAGAAGAACGATACCTTTTATATCAAAATCCACAATATTCTTTTCACTTAGCTGAACAAGAAACCTTTCTGCCCCCTTTACATTCGAAACTAACAGAATTTTCCTCTCCCTATGTCTTGTAATTTTCCTGAGGATTGCTCTTTTCCTGATAATTCTAACAGCATAATCCAAAATAACGGAAAATAAATAAAAAAGAACCAGTACTATTCTGGATAAACTACCAGTTACCTTTTGCAAAAAAGAAAAGAACACCAAACCAGCAAATATCAAGCTGGAATGTATAAGTACATTTCTAAACTCTACAAGATAACCTCTATATAATATCCCTTTATAAGCTCTGGTAACTACTGCCACAAAAATATCTAAAAGTATTATTATGAATAGATATGATACATATAACGATTTGGAAAACATATTAAAAGCTCTATGCCTGACCACATATGCCAGCCAAAAACATAAGCAATATACAATTATATCGAGAATGATAAAATCAATATGTTTTATCAAGTTCTCTGAATTCTTTTTATACATGAGCTATTGTTTTTCCTTTATCCTTTCCGAATCAACCATATCCAATGCAGCATCAATAACCTGATCCATGTCGTAGTACTTATATTCACCTAGTCGGCCACCAAAAACCACCTTTCCTTCCATATCTGCAAGTTCTCTATAACTCTCATATAGCCTGCTATTCTTCTCATCATTCACAGGATAATAAGGTTCATCACCCAATTTCCATTCTGAACTATACTCTCTTGATATAACAGTCTTCGGTAAATTATGCCCCTCTTCATCTTTACCAAATTCAAACCATTTATGTTCAATTATTCTTGTCCACGGAGTATCAATATCTGTATAATTTATCACTGCATTTCCTTGGAAATTCGGCGTATCCCACGTCTCGTTCTCGAAGCGAACAGATCTATATTCAAGATTACCAAAACAGTAATTGAAATATGCATCAATAGGACCGGTATAGATAATCTTTTGAGCCTGTTCAGTCAAATCATCTTTATTATCAAAAAAGTCCACACCCGTTCGAACCTCGATACCAGATAGCATATTCTCAACCATCTTCGTATAACCACCAATCGGAATCCCCTGATACAGAGCATTGAAATAGTTATTATCGTAGGTCAAACGCACAGGTAATCTCTTAATAATAAAAGCAGGTAATTCCTTACACTCTCTCCCCCATTGTTTCTCTGTATAGCCCTTAATAAGTTTCTCATATATATCAGTCCCCACTAAGCTTATTGCCTGTTCTTCAAGATTCTTTGGTTTTGTAATCCCAACTGCTCTTTTCTGCTCTTCAATCTTATAAGCCGCCTCTTCCGGAGTTACAATCCCCCACATCCTATTGAATGTATACATGTTAAATGGTAAAGAGTAAAGCTCACCTTTATAATTTGCAATTGGCGAATTTGTGAATCTATTAAACTCAGCAAAGCGTTGAACATATGACCACACATCCTTATTATTTGTGTGGAAGATATGCGCTCCATAGATATGTACATTTATTCCTTCGATTTTTTCAGTATACACATTTCCTGCGATATGCTGCCGTTTGTCAATTACAAGAACTTTTTTCCCCGCGTCAGTTAATTCTCTTGCACACACCGCCCCGTATAGTCCAGCACCAACTATTAAATAATCATACACTATACTTTCCCTCTCTTTATTTTTCCTTTTATCTCATTAAACACATCAATGATAATTGGTTCTTTAACAACAACTAGGCCCAAGCCATATAGTCCAAAAAATATAGCAGCGGAAATAACCAAAGAAAAGAAAGTCCGAAAACTCAAATACTTTACTAAATATGCCATGATTCCGGCAATTATACAAATACTAAGGTAATAATACCAGCGGAATTCTTTTTTTACTTCATAAAGAAGATCTTTTGTATATAGAAACTGAACAAGAAGCACAAGAAACTCTGTAATAGTAGTTGCTAATGCTGCACCTGCCGCACCGTAATTTGGTATTAACACAAGATTTAAAAGAAAATCCACTACAGCTCCAACAATCACAGAGTATAGCACATATCTTTCTTTTTCCATCGCTGTTAGAACTTGTATTCCTAGAACACCTGTCAGCCCATTTGGAATAACAGCCACGATAATAATCTGCATCGCTAGAATTGCACCTTCGTAACCACTACCCGCCATAAACAAAATTGACTCCTTGGAATAAAGGACAAAATAAAGGGACAACGGCAAAGACATAAGAAGTTCAAAATTTAGTGCTTTCACCATATATTTCTTAAATTCTTCCATCATATTTTTTTTCACATAATATGACATTCTTGGAAAAAGAACATTTCCTAAAGATGCAACAAAACTTAATAAAAGTCCCCTTATCTTAACAGCTACATTATAATAACCTACATCTGCATCTGTTTTCATAAAACCAAGCATAATGGTATCAAGATTTGTATATATTGATACCGCTAGGTTCTGTGCAAATAGTGTAAAAATAGGTTTTAGATGTTTTTTTAGATCATATTTACCATATAATCTAAAGTCTATATACTTTTTTATTCTAACAAAGTTAAATACATATGACCCAACAGCCGCAAAGACTGTTATCGCACCATAGATTATATAATCACTTTGCTGATGCACCATCAGAAACATCAAAGCAATCGATATCAACTTAAAAAATATGGATCTAATTGTAATATAATCGTATTGTTCTAATGCTTGATATACATAATTCATTCCAAACATATTAAGAACAACATTTATCCCGTTGATAAGGAATAATACTCTATCTTCCCGAAAGCGTGGTACAGAAAAAATTAAAATCAAGTATGTAATTATAACAAAAGCAGTGACTACAAAATTTATAATAAATAATTCTTGAACGGTTTTGGATAGTTCTTTCTTATCGTCCCTAACTCTGGCACAAGCTCTTACGCCATAGGTTGGGATACCTAGTGAAGCTACCATCATAAAATAATTAGCTACCGAAGCTGCAAACGAAACCTTACCATTTCCTGTGGCCTGCAAAACCCTTGAGACATAAGGAAAGGTTATCAATGGAAATATAACATTAGTTGCAGTCAGTATAAAATTCATTATGAAATTATACTTGATTGAATGCGTCTTTTCCGACATAATTTCTAATGTCCTCTAATTATTATAACTCTGTATATCCTACTCTTTCTTTAGCACAAACCTATCAGGATTCTGAAAATAATACTCTTTCATTCCCTCCGTCTGCTTTCCAAAGGAGAAATGCCCAGCAACAATATTTTCAGAAACCATAATTGGTCTAGAATTAATCATACAGTATTGGCATAATTTAACTTCATCTCTTCCCATCATATCTTTATCTTTTCTGTTTACATCAAAATAATGCATCTGTTCCCAGATGTCACGTTCAAACATTATCGCACCTATGCCAAATCTAATCGGACATGGAGTTTCTTTTGGTTCCTGACTATAAAACAAACGATTTATTTCATCTATAGAAGGAATAATCCCACCTTCTCCCCATAGGAACCTTGCAACTTTAGCATCGCTTTCAATTGCAGGCAGTTTTTGTGCTCCAGACTCATACTTGATTGAACCAAATCTTTCATTAAATTCTTTTCTTACCCCTAATTTATCTAGGATCCGTAGTGATGAAAATCCATGAATCAGCAAGAGTGGGGCAATAACTCCAGGGTTATAATCTCCATCTTTAGCCCTAAGATATGCATCAAATAATCGATCAAAATAACCTTCCGTAATAAAGATATCTTCATCAAGTTTATATATATACTTTGCATTAGGATGCAGATTAATGGCAACATTTTGAACAAGATTTACATCATTCTCTCTTGTACTCAAATACGACCACTTGTTCTTTTTGCACATTAATGATAGTTTTTTAGAAAACACCCCAGAAGACACAACACATACATCAATATCCTTAGGAAGATATGCCTTTATTCTAGAAAAAACCACATTGTATAAAAATGGCTTGTATCCCGCAAGAATTACACACATCTTTTGATAGCCCTTTGATCTATTATCAAAATGACCATTATACCGAAAATAATTGTCCCTAATTATTGCGTCTTTGATACTCTTTAAATATCCATATGGAACTCTTGTTATTGGATTGTTCTTTAGAAATTTCTTAATAGTTTCCATTTATCAACTACCTTTAACCTATAAATAGTCTTATTATTCCAATCAAAATTCATTAATTATATTTATTTAATGTTACTTACTACAATTAATGATATAGCATTTTTTCCCGCTTTTATCCCTGATATCTCTCAAAGGAGTATCTCCTTGATTAATAATTCTTATGTTAAGTGTGTAATCGTCAGAATATATATCGTATAATCTGGAAATAATCCTGTTTATATATTCATCTATATCCACGATAATATGTACAATACATATTGCTCCATTACCTTTTCTTTGCATATTTTCATGAGTAATACTTTCGACATATAAAACATATCTATCACCCACTTTTAGTTTCTTGATTGTCGAATTAAACCTCTTATATTTTTTCATCCAATGTAAAACATCATTATAAGAACTAATGTTGCTATAGAAATTATCAAGAAAATCATCTTCTGCCTTCATGGCAGCTATTCTACAAAGGTAATCATACCTTCTATAATTATCAGTTCGTATCCTCATCCTTACATTTTTCAGAATTTGAGGAATATATTTAGTTAAACTAGGCGCTTTATTTTCACTGTTTTCCAACAACTCTGTTATATACACATATTTTATCTTGTATTTATGATGTTGCACATATACATTAAGAAGCACTTCTGCAAGATATCCATATATACGTTTATGCTGAGTGTCATAATTCAATATATCTGTCTTTTTCTCTACTTCGCCCAAAACCGTAAAAAGCCATTCGCTATACTGATCAAATATCTCTCTTTTGGCTATAAACATATTCAAGTAACTTATTCCTATCTTTGAGAGTGTATTTTTCAAATATTCTCCATACTCAGGAAAACTGTTTTCAATCACTGAGATAAGTACTTCAATATCTTTAGGATACACAAATTGAGTCAGATCCTCATATGCACTTGTATAATACGGACTTCTTGGCCACTGTAGTATTATGTCATAATCATTTAAGTATGTTTGTATCTGATTTGCAGTTATAATTGACTCTTTGATTTTCTCACTATCAATTCTGTTATATACATATTGTGTAAATGTCGGAAATTCAACATTGGAAAAAAATCTTCTATAATGTGCTAATCCTTTGATTTCACTATTATTATTTTTCCACAAACTATATTGAGCAGTAAGTTCACAATAACAATAATTCTTCGTTGAAATATTATCTGTATTTTCATCATCATGCACATAACCACCCCAATGTCCAGTCAACGCTGCATTAACCTGGCACAATTTATATATAGGCGGCAAAGAATAGTTCATTTTCTTATGTGTCGCAACATAAATACTTACTTTTTCCATAAACAGAGTCCTTTACTTTCAATCACCTATATCACTCATTAGTTCTTATAATAATTCACATCTTTTTATCAAGTTTATATTATCTTAGATAGACTGTTAGCTTGAACCATACAATCTTCTATTGAACAATATGTCCAGCCACCATATCGACCTATAGTATACGCATTCTTAGTTTTAATCTGCTCCTTAAACTCTGCAACTTTCTTATTTGATTCTTTAGTAATATGAACATAACCTGGATTAATCACCAGTGTATTATGTGCCAACAGCTTATGATCTGTTATAATTCCAAATTTTCTAAGATTTTCAAGTGTTAGCCTTAGCTGTTCATCTATGTCAATTTCATCATTTTCCTTATAACCAATTTCAATATACATACTTAACCTATCTGTGCGCAGAATATTACTATAATATCCTGCACGATAAAAATTACAATTTTTCATTGGAAAGTATGTCCAGTGCGTTGACGTATTCTCTGATTGCTTATCAAAGCCAAGATTAATCACAAGCACTTTGTTACATGAAAGCGTCTCTAATAATTCTTGGTGATCTTCAGGAAGAAGACGGACAAAATGGTTAAGAGGAATGGTATTAATAAGAACTTCATATTCCATTTTCTCCCCATTTACAATAACAAACTTATTCTGCAGATCAACCAATGTAACTTTTGAATTGAGTAACAACCTGCTCTTATCAATTTGTTTTAGTATTAAATCAATAAAAAACTGTGCACCCTGTCTAGGATAATCAAAAGTACTATTGTATGTATTAACAGTACTTTTCTTCATGTTATCAATAATCTGTCCTAGATTAGCATAAGGAAAAAACCGCCCCATAGCATCTGTATCAAGCTCATTAAGATTACAGGCGTATAGCTTTTCATTATATGGTTTCAGAAACCTTTCAGTTATTCCCTTTCCAAATTTACCATAGAGCATATCTTCAAAGCTACTATATTTCTCCTTCTCTTCACGATGAAAAAGCTCATAGAGACAATCAATAAAATCATTCTTCGGAAGCTGGTGAATATTCATCTGAAAAGGATAATCTATTATTGTCCCATCATAGTTTATATTTGTATTCTTTACGTTCTTTACCATATTATCAGTGCTGATTCCATTTTCAAAGAATGCTTTTATTTCTGAAGTTGCAAAATGAAAAAAATGCCCAGCATAATCCCATACAAATCCATCCTGGTAAAATGATTTACAAAGACCACCAGGTCTATCTTCCTTTTCTATAATTAAATAATCATCCTTCAAATTCATGGCACAGGTTAGTCCACTAACCCCTGAACCAATGATAAGATATTTAGTCTTATTCAATGACTATGCCCTTTCTTCTTTTTATATATACTATTATTCTTATAAAAAATTTATAATTCAAAATATTGATTCTTATATGCTATCTTTCAATTATCAAATGAATTATAGTATATTTTATAACCATTAGTAGATTGAATAATATTATATCCATATGTATCCAGCACGTTATCTTCTATTGGTTTTGAGTCATAAGTTACAACAAATCCATATCCTCCATCAGTTGCTTTTTCAAGTATAAAACTATAATCAGGTGTCTCGCTTTCCATACTTGAATACACACTCCTTATATCATCAGAAACACCCATTATATATCCTTGTACATCTCTTCCATATAGCAGAGTTATATTTCCATTATATTGTCTTGCCTCGCAAAAAAGTGTACTTGGCATAATACATCTAGGCGATGAATCATATTCGAGTATAACATCACATACAGCTACTGTATCTTCGCTTAGTTTGTACATATTCTGTGTTTTTACAAATCCAGCATTCTGATACACATTTGTTCCCTTGACTACTATAAATATTGAAAATATTGCTATAACAATAATTTTATTGATTTTCTTTTCGCTTTTAATGACAAGAAATGTAATCGCAGACGCTATTAAAATAGCATTTGGCAGCATCCAGAAGAACCTCCAATATCTTCCAGCTTTAAATATCAGTTTATACAGAACAGGATTAAGTAACAGAAAAAGAATAAACGCAGATGGATATATTATTGCTTTTTTCACCTTCGTACTATAGACATAGAGATACGCACATGAAAACAGAGCCATAGTAAGGAATATGGCATCTCCGTAATAATCCTTTATCCAGTTAATCATTTCTGTTATACAAATTGACATATTATATTCTTTCCTTATACAAATAACGAGAGTCCATAGCATATAACACATGGAATGACAGTAAGCCACATCTTAAGACATATCTTCCAGTCTTTTTTTATGATGGCATATATCAAGCCATAACTGCCTGCCATAATTGCACCAATAAGTATTCCCATTCCTGATAGTAAACACATGGCAGTTTCTATTATTAGCAGTATAACCACCATCCCTTTATCTATATCATTTTTATAAATATCAAAAAATAGATATATTAGTAATGGTATACATAGTCCCGAAACTACAGTTTTTCCCTGCCATAGTCTGACCATGACACGAGTTTCAGCAATATGTAACGATGCATACCCATAAATATTGATCAGTGTTAGGAAAACAACAAATATCCCTTGATAAGCAATCCCTTTGTCTATTATTTCTCCAGATATCTTCCAATACACTATATAGATATAGATATATAAAAAGATTGGGAGTATCGTGTGATTAACTATTGTTGGATGGATTTGCATTAGATAAGAACAATATGCAATGAATACCGGCCAAGGAGATACGACATCTCTGGCGACCTCGCCTTCCCATGTACCTAATACCTCCCCAGTAGCAGGATTTGTAATAAACATTCTATGCGTTCTAAGAATATCTACTATATTTACTCCCATACGGGAATCATCCGCATCTGTATGTTGAAGATAAAGACTAAAAAAAAGAATGACAGCTAGAGATAGTACAGCCAATACCACTCCTAATATATTTCGCTTATCCGGTAACAGTGCTTTTATGTCCCCTCTTATTGTTCCATTATAGATATATGAATAAGATTTTTTTATTATTCCTACAACAACAATAAATAGATATAATAAAGATAATACAATTACAACATATAGGAATGACTGTTTAAGTATAATTATCGGTATCGATACTATCTGACATATTGCCCACATGGTCATCATTCCAATGACTAAGCATTTTGCTAACGACTTTTCCACTTTTAAAACATCAAAAAGAGTACTTCCAATAAGGATTGGAAGCACGATAAAGATTAGTATGCAAATGATTAATTTTAGCAGTATCATAATTACTCTCAAAAAAATATAAACTATCAGCTGATGATTTACCAGCATATTCCATCTGCGCCAAGCCAATATCCATCAACATACTGATTTGTTACAATATAACCTAAGCTGTCAAAGTAGTACCAGCAGCCATTTATCTTTTGCCACATATTAGCGGCATACCAGCCTGATGTATCACCAAACCACCATCTATCACCAGATATTTGCCACGAACCCTTTTCGTTATAGGTTAGCGCACCATTCGAGCTAAGCCACCAACCATCTCGCCATTCATTAGTAGCCATATAGCCCGATTCATCAAAATAGTACCAGTTACCATCTACTTTCTGCCACATACTATGAGGATACCAACCTGATGTATCTTCTATCCACCAGCCGGTATCATTACACTTCCAGCTCATCGTAGCCTCATAGGTCTGATCACCATTTGTAGCATACCACTTTCCATCAACCCATTCATTTGAATACTTTGCTTTAGAATCAGATTTATCATCTGAACCTTTTGCCGTTTCAATATCTTTGTTACCGCCTGATTCCTTTCCGGAAGCCTCTTCAGTCTTCCCATCTCCATAATCCAGATTCCTATCCTTACACGCAAGTTCAATAGTTTCATCATCAGGCAATGTATCAAATTTCATATAATATACAAAACAGAATATTTCTCTACTAAATGTATTCCAATTATGCCCATCTGGATATGAGCCATATACTACAAAATCCTGCTGCTCCGCAGTTTTATTCTCGTTATATACTCCTATGTACCTATCAACATTCTCATGGAACACCGACTCCTCATTTGCTCCATATCCCATAAAAAGATGTGCATTAGGATCACTCGTAAAATTTACATCTTTTTTCTTTATCCAACCATCATCGTTATCACCTGTCACATGATAATACATATAAGAAGGACTACATGCACCAATGTTTTGAATATCATTCTTATAGGATGTACCTATAAACAATTATTCAACTCCCCCCATAGAAAAACCAGTCACAGAGAATTTGCTGTCATGATCCACCTTATCATCAAACTCACACTCACCACTTTTAATCTTGTTTAAAAGTTTCCCAAACCTTCCTTCTGAAACATAATAGTAAAATGCGTAACATGACCAGTTATCTGTTTCATGTTCCCTTTCAATATTAGGAACCACAATAACCATAGGGTCCATATATCCAAGCGCAACCCATTTGTTTACAGTATCCATAATATAAGCACGGTATTCCCCGTTGTTTGAACTTTTTTCTGCAGCCCCATGAAACATAAATATAACTGGGTACTTTCCCGGCTTATCCGGAACCATATAGAAGCCCGCGTTTTTCTCGCCATAATCATAATCTACCATTTGAGTGTAGGTTCTTGTGTAGGTTGTATCAGCAGCTTTCGCAACACTAGGAGTGCAATAAACTGCAGCAAGACTTATAAAGAAAGACAGAATTATTATGGCGGATATAGTCTTCTTTGATTTCATTCTGGGCTCCCTTCTTTTTCACAAATGACATAGTTAAACTATCACTATTAGTATATTTATAACTAATCTTAACTTAATAATCAAACCATTGACACGTTCCACTTTTCTTTATAGTAAAATAGGAGCAGTATAAATACCGCTCCTAACACATAATAATATTTTTGAAGAAGCATATAGACTTTTTTCTATTCCTTCTATATCCATTAATAATTCCTTCTATAATAATAGAAAAATATATCAATCCCTTCCTATTTGTTCAGCCACTGAACAAAAGACTCTTTATTTTCCATCGCTGTAGTAGTCGGTCTTCCAAGATCCGCTCTAGCACCTATATTACATTTAATTTCAATTAAACTCAGCTCATCTCTTTCCTTAGCTGATTTAAGCTCTGAATCCAATGCATCATATGATGAAACTGATACAGCATTCGGATAACCACAAGCCTTTGCCATAGCAACAATATCCAATTGTCCCGCAACTGTCGGCATTCCTCCGACCGTCTCATGAGCACCATTATTTATAACTATATGGATCATATTCTTCGGAGCATTCGAACCTATAACCGCCATTGCTCCCAAATGCATCAGCGCAGCTCCATCTCCATCTATACACCATATTCTTTTTTCGGGCTTGTTTATTGCAACCCCAAGTGCTATTGAAGAAGCATGACCCATAGAGCCAACCGTAAGGAAATCATACTTATGCTCCTGACCATTTGCTTCTCTTATCTCAAACAGTTCTCTGCTTGCTTTACCTGTCGTACTGACAATTGAATCCTCTCCTGTAGCAGCAACTATATGACGGATTATCTCCTCCCGAATCATATGATTATCATTTTTATACTCTACCTTTTCAGTATACTCCAATGCTCCCTTTCTAATGACAAAAGCAACATCCTTACCCACCTTAAGTATCTTTTGATAATCATTCATAACATTCTTCAGTTCTTCTACTGAAGTATCTTTACTAAGAATAAATGTTTTAATTCCCATATCCTCAAGAAGCTTTACAGTAACTTCTCCCTGATAGATATGCTGTGGCTCATCATGTACTCCTGGTTCACCTCTCCAGCCTACAACAAATATAACAGGAATTCCATATACCTTGTCATTAAGAAGTGATGCAACTGGGTTTATGATATTTCCTTCGCCACTATTCTGCATATATACAACAGGAACTTTTCCAGTAGCCATTTGATACCCTGCAGCAAGAGCAGTACAGTTTCCTTCATTTGCAGCAATGATATGATGCTTCTGATCTATCCCATATGTATTCATCAAATAATCACAGAGGGCTTTCAATTGACTATCTGGTACCCCTGTATAAAAATCTGCACCTATTATTTCAACAAATTTCTCAACATTCATGTTCTGTCCCTTTCTCTACCAATACACATGATTTATAGTTCATCAATCAATGTAATGATATCTTTAATTGGCATAAGCCTATCATCTACTTCCTTTGCTCTATGATACTTTAAGATATCTTCTGCAGTTTTCTGCATAGCAGGAAAGGCAGATCTTGTTAACTGATTCGCATAAATCACTATGTTAACACCATGTTCTGCTAACTCCGCTTCAGTAATAGTATTAAATGAAGATGGAACAACTACTATCGGAGTAATCTTATCCTTTTCTCTGAACTTATCACAGAACTCGACTATTTCAGCAGGATCTTTCTTGCGACTATGAATCATGATACCATCTGCGCCAGCCTCTACAAATGAAAATGCTCTCTCCAGCGCATCTTCCATGCCCTGTTCAAGAATCAAACTCTCAATACGAGCAATAATCATGAAATCATCCGTAAGCTGTGCATTTTTACCAGCCCTGATTTTCTCACTAAATTCTTCTATTGTAGCTTGAGTCTGTTCAACTTCGGTACCAAAAAGGCTGTTCTTCTTAAGCCCTTTCTTATCTTCGATTATCACTGCACTGACACCCATTCTTTCAAGAGAACGAACTGTATAAACAAAATGCTCTGTAAGTCCACCAGTGTCCCCATCAAAGATAATTGGTTTAGTAGTTACTTCCATTATATCATCTATGGTTCTGAATCTTGATGTCATATCTACCAGTTCAATATCCGGTTTGCCTTTTGCTGTACTATCGCAGAGAGAACTAACCCACATGGCATCAAACTGATCCAGTCTGCCTTCATGTTCAACTACAGTTTTCTCAACTATAAGACCTGTAAGTCCAGAATGAGCTTCCATTGTTTTTACTATAGGAGTCATCTGAATTAACTGTCTAAGTCTCTTTCTTCTATACTCAGGCATAGCAAGTTTCTCTCTCAGCTGGAGATCTATCTTCTTAACCTTTTCATTATATGTATATGGAACATCTACTAATTCTCCACCATATTTACTGAGTAATTCTTCAACATGGTCTCGTATAGCCTTCTCTGGTCCACTTTGCCAATTATCCCCATGAATTATATAGTCTGGTTGAACAAGGGTGATAACATCATCATAAAGCATATCGTCCTGAACAACCACATCATCCACCCCATCTATTGAGCGATACAACTTGACCCTTTCTTCCTGGGATACCGTTGGAAACTTATTATATCTTATAAGTGCCTTGTCAGATAAAGCACCAATAATAACCCTTCCTCTTTTTTTTGCTTCATTAACTATATTTATATGACCATCATGTATAACGTCTGTACAGAAACATGTATATACTTTTTTCATATCTTTTCCTTTCACGAAAACGCCAATGAGATTAATCTTTTTCTTTGAATTTGTATCAGTTCTTATACGTTACAGGATATGATACTCCTGCAGCATCAAGTGCCTCCTTAAACACTACAAAGAAATCTTTTATATCATCTTCATCAATAGCACCTAGTGCACAAAGCCTAAATGTATTTGTCGTTGAAATCTTTCCAGGATATATAGTAAATCCTCTCTCGTAACAATAATCATGAACTTTTTCAAAATTCCAATTAGGATCATCTGGATAGATTGCTGAAGAAACCAGCCCTGCTCTCCACTCTGGCTTTATAACCTGTTTAAATCCTAATTCATCAAGCCCCTCATTTATTGCATTAAAAACTCTGGTATGACGAGCCCATTTTGCCTCTTCTCCTTCAGACCAGTATTCCTTAAGAGCCTGAATAGTTGCATATATAGTCTGTACAGGAGGAGTAAAATGCATCTCACCAGTTTTTTCAAAAAATTCATACTGAAGATAAAGATTCGTATAATAAGATCTCTTCGGATAATTCTTTGATTCTTCAATAATAGCTTTGTTTCCAACCACAAAGGACAATCCAGTAAAAGCCATTAGTCCCTTTTGTGCAGAAGCCATGCAGAAATCGATATTATCCTTCTCGATATCAATCGGTCTCATGGCATAAGTACTTGTAGTATCTACTGTAAAAGTTGCACCGTATTTATGTGCAAGTGCACCTATCTCTCTTATCGGATTAAGTATTCCCGTTCCGGTCTCATTATGAGTTGTATGAACCAGTCCGATATCCGGATTTTCCTTAAGAGTTTTTTCTACCACTTCAAGATCAGGAAGTTCATCAACCGGAAACTGCAAATCTATATGTGGGAGACCATAATACTGGCACACTTCAACAGCCCTTGTGCTATATGCACCATTATCAACAACAAGCACCTTCTTTCCATCAGGAAGAAGCGAATTGATGCATGCATCTATATTTATTGTTCCTGAACCACAGAATAGAACGCTGGTATATTTATCCAAGTCACCATGAACGATCTTCACAAGATCTTCTCTAAGTCCTTTCATAAGACTTCCAAATTCTTTTTCTCTTGGACATATATCTGGTACTATCTGAGCATACTTGACTGTATCAGTTGTCGTAGATGGTCCTGGATTTAGTAAAATATTTCTTTTAATTGTTTCCAACTCTTTATCTCCTTTTATTTCAAACTCATCATTTATTTCTAGTCTTTTTATCTCTATACGTCATACGTCTTATCTATCGCTTGCAATTCTCGGAATGTATCTATCTCTACTATATCTTCATCGAAACACTCTCTAATTCCAACCTTATATTTATCTTTCCTATATACAAGAGGTACCTGTTCCCAATATCTTTCTTTACCACCTGGAGACTCGTAAACGCTTGCTATATCTTCTGATAGTTTCTCTCCATCCTCATAGTTCCAGTAAGATATCCCCACCATCTGCCAGCAGTTTTCACCACCAACTTTTTCCTCAACTATAATATTATCCTTCACTTCAAAGCACCAGTCATCAGTTCTATCTTTTTTTATTGCTAGAAAATCCGATGTATAATGATACTTCTTAATTATCTTAGGATTGCTTATAAGAAGATCCGCTTCAAAAACATAAGCATTCGATAACAGATGTCTCGCAACAAGTGCACTGGATATATTATTAGCTTCATTATAAACGGGATTATCAAGAAACTTTAGGTTAGGATACTTATATAATAACTGATCAAACTGCTCTCCTAAATATCCCCGCACTATATAAATATCCTCTATCCCCGCCTCAATGCATGCATCCAGGAGATGATCAATGATACGAACTCCATGAACGCGAACTAAAGGTTTTGGAGTGTTGAAAGTAATCGGTACCATACGAGAACCAAATCCTGCAGCGATAAAAACAGCTCTTTTTACTTGATAAGGTACTAATGACTCAACACCCTTCGTGGTAATCTCTCCATCCTGAACAAAACCTAATTCAGTTAATTCTTGCATAGTCTTATTGATGGTTCCCAAAGAATACCCCAGATTTTTTTCTAAATCTCTTTGGGATAAAGATACATCTGACTCCTCAAGCATACATAGTATATCAAATTGTTTTCTTGTTAATTCCATACTCCCTCTCTCGTTCAATAATCAATTGTTTACAATCTGGTTTATAACAGTTTCTATGTGATTCATGAAATAAAAAATAGACTTTTGTTCATAATTTAAAAGTCTATTTTTATTATTGAAACAATTTCATTATAACCCAATCTATATATAATGCAAGTTATTTCTATTCAATTAATATATCATTATCTAAATATTACCGTTCTATCTTTCTTATCCTGCAATACATATCCAGCAAAGCACTCATTATTGGATTTCTTTCGCAATAATTCCATCGAGTTTCTCGTAATATCACATGATACGCATGTTCAATTCTTCTTTTTAATCCAAGAGGTTTTCTTTTTTGCGGGCGTAATCTCTTTACTGCACATTTTTTCTTTTCAACAAAAGAATCCAGCACATCCAACATTATAGGAATACAATGTCCAACATTTGAAAAATGATTATCTGAATACTCCTGTGCTTCAGCCTGATATGATTCATAGTTTTCAATAACATCAGATATACAATTACTAAGTTCGCCCTTTGTAGTTTTTATGACAAAATCATAGTCATCAGATGGATAACGACTTGGGGTAACATCTGGAATTAACCAGTCCGTAACAGACACTGCAGGTTTTCCCATCATAACCGCTTCACACATCGTACTAGACTCCTCAGAAACCAGGACATCGGAAATCATTATAACATCAAGGATATTAACCTTTGGTTCCAGCTGGATAATTCTAGGATTATCCTTATGAAGTTCATACATCTCTTTAATATTTGCTAATTGTTCTACATATGAATCTGGCCAAGGCGCCTGTTTAACAATAATATTAACATCTAATGGAAGCATAGCCTGAACAAATTCGTCTTGCTTGTTATCATTTTCCCATGCTGGAGCATATAAAATAGTCGGCTTAGATACATCTATTCCAACACTCTCAGCAAAAGCCCTTCGCTTCTCTTCACTAAGATGCGCTGATACTCTATCAGCTTTAGGCCATCCAGAGAGATACATTCCTTTTCTTGGATTTGCATAATAGTACTGAGAGCATTGCTTCCAATTATCTACCCAGATTTTATTAGGTAAAAACCCTATATCATACTTATTCCAAGGCTCTCTCATCCATATATCAGGCCAGTTACCATACTGCTGCGTAATATCATGAAGCATGATGATTGAAAACTTACTAAACTGTGGAAGATTAACATGATCACAATACCAGCCTATCTCACACTTCACATCCTTTTTATCCGACAGCTTTGTTCTATACCCTCTCTTTTTAGCTTCAGATGCTATCATCTCAGCAACCTGTTTTTGTATTGAATCTGAATATATAAATGTTATATGTTTTTTTATTCTATTTTTATTAGTCTTTATCATATTAGTCTTTTTCATTATTTCTTCTTTATCACCTTTATAGTATTAATTATTATATCTCTCTTAATAATTGAAACAGCCACCAAAATTACAACAACAGAATATCTTACATATATGTTCTTATATGTCAAGAGGCACAGCATAACAGAAACAAACATTATTAGTGAGATAATAAAAATCCACTTATAATTATATATTGGTTCATCTATCTTCTCATCTCTACATACCTTTCGCATAAATATATAATGCATAAACATAAAAACTATATAGCAAAAGAGTGTCGTGAATGCTGCAGCTATCAGTCCAACCATCGGAATAAAGATTGAATTTAGAATTATATTAAGTCCCGCTCCAATACAGGATGCAATCATTATATTTTTTGTTTTTCCATAGTAAAACTCAACGCTGCAAAACAAATCATATACGAAAGTAAAAAATAGCCCTAAGGCAACTACTGGAATTACATATACTGCAATCTTATATTGTTCATACTTATGTCCAAAAATAGTAAGAATTCTAACAATTTCTGGAGACAACAATGTGACCGCTAAGACAATCATTCCAATCAATATACAAAGGTATATTGATACTTTTCTAAGGCCCTCATACACCTTATCCCGAAGTTGTTCATATGTCCAGGGAACTCTTGACCCATTAATAGCATTAACAAGAACGCTCATTACCGATGCTATCTGATATCCGAATCCATACACTCCGGCATCTGCATCACTACATATCCTTTGAATCATTATTCTGTCAGATTGACCAAGAACAATCAATGATAAATAATGTGGGATCAATGGAATATTAAACTTAAGTGCATACTTCCAGTATCCTTTATCGTAAAATACTTTCCCTCTAACAAAATGAAGTATATAGAAAAAGAGACCAATTATTACTTGTGATATAAGATAACCATATATCACTGCATAGGACTTTAAGTCAGTCAGAACAATAAGAGATATACTGAGAATAGGAGTTATGAGTGATGTAAATATAGTTACAACTACCATAAGCTTATACTTATATTCAACTCTTTGTCTAGTAAGCCAGAACTGTAGTGATGGAAATGCTATGAAAAATCCAAACAACAGCAACATAGTTAATGTATTATATCCCAGCCATCTGTTTATTGCTGTTTTGAAGATAATATATATAATAAACATCGCTACAGTAACAGTAGTTCCGAGTCCCTGCATACTAGATGTATACTTGTCTCTGTCATCTTTTATATCTACCAGAGTTTTCGTATATACTCCACAGTAAAGATTAAGAGATGCAAAGATAATTAAAATATCCTTCCATGATTGAAAGGTAACCCACTTACCATATTCGGATTGACTTAAAAAATACAAGTAAACAGGTACCAAAAGAAAGGCTATTCCATTTTGTATAAAGTTACACAATGTATACCATAGAGCAGCCCTAACTTGTATACTCATCCCTTTGTATTTTTTCAAGATATTCATAGTTCATTCTCTCTTTCCATTAGTTCTTTGGATCAGTGTTAATCGAACTATGATCAGTTTGAGTTTCTTCTTCACTTGCTGCATCATATAAATCATGCTTTATCTGTGAACTGCTAATCTCAGGGGTTCTTGGAAGATAGACAACTTCAACTCCCTCTTCTTTTAAGAAGTCAAATTTTCCTTTCCAGTCATCTCCCATAACAAAAGTATCTATATGATATTCATGCATGTCACTTCTTTTCTGTTCCCAGTTCTCCTCCGGAATAACAAGATCTACATATCTTATAGCCTCAACAAGAGCCTTTCTTTGTTCATAACTGAAGTAACACCTTTTATTCTTTTCTTTGAGGTTAAACTCATCGGAAGAGATAACTACTATCAAATAATCCCCAAGAGCTTTTGCTCTTCTTAGAAGATTAATATGACCATAGTGAAGCAAGTCAAATGTTCCATATGTTATAACTCTTTTCATCAAAGCACTCCTCTTATAAAGTCATAAATCTGCTTACAGCTGTCCTCGTTTTCATATGTAATATATACTTCTCTTCGTTTGTTTCTTAAATCCTGATTAATATTAGGATCTGAAATATTTCTTTTTATCGAATCAAATAATTCTCTAGTGTCCATAGCAGTATCACCACATACTACTTCGTCTTTTGAATAATATACGCCTCTGTCTTTAGTGGAATAATCTTCATAATCATATATAAAATGAATAATTGGTCTATCTAAAACCAAGTAATCAAAAAAACAACTTGAATAGTCTGTTATTAACATATCTGATGCCGCAAGCAGTTCTGGAGCATTACAATCCGGAAGATTGATCACTCGGTTTCTTATTGAATCCTTCATCTTATTAATATCGGCAAAGTGATTCTTTTCAACCAGAACAATATTCTCAGTTCTTAAGTATTCAAAGAAAGATTCATCCATTTCGTTAAAAGAAAAAGTAGGTGCACCCGAATCACGAAAAGTTGGCATATATGTTATCAGCCTTGTCTTATCATTAATATCAGCCCCATTTTTCTTTAATGCATCTATAATTCTTCCCTTTGCTGTTTTTATTACTTCATCATCATAAAAGATAGAATTCCTCGGATACCCCGACTTTATAATATTCTTATCTTTTACACCCGTTGAATTTCTAATAATTCTTGTAAAATCTTCAGATAACGAAAGATAATACTTTGATCTTGTCATTACCATCGCTATCCTATCTATCATTTTTCCTAAGAAGGATGTATTCTTCGATGAATCTAAAAATATCTTCTTCCATGGAACACCATGCCACAGATTAACTGTGACTGCACCTGAGAAGTAGTTATATGGATCATCCATAAAGTCCTGAATGCCCTGATTCATAACTACAACTCCAGCTCTTCTATATACAGCTATACTTTTTCTTGACGTTCTATCTATAACCTTTATTCTTTTGTCAAGAAGAGATAAATCCGTGTCCTTATTAGCGGCAAAAAAAACATGAATATCAGGATGTTTTTGGGCTACATAATTAGCAAGATATAGAGAATTATCACCACATCTTTTTCCAAACCATTCTCCAAATAGCCATATCTTCTTATTTCTCTTATCAAAATTACTAAGTATTGCAATACATGCTTTTTTTATAAAATGATTCGAATTCATTGTTTCTTCTTTCTCAATAGTTTTTATTTCAAATTATAGCCCTAAAAAATAATTAAACGTACATTCTACTTCTTATTTAGAAGAAAACATAGTCTAAGAACTATCTCGCCAGGAATAGTTGGTTTAAGTCTCATAGGAAAGAATAATCTCATAAGGTAACAGACAATTCCTTTATTATACCCAGATATAAGCATCCATCTTCTTTTGGTTTTCGAATCCATCTCATTGGTGTAACATCTTGCAAAATACCGGCTTACTTTACACCAGCCTGCAAGTCTCCCCCCAACAACATCTTCAGACCACCAATCTTTTATAAGATCTAAAGTACCTTTTCCTGTCTGCGTTACAGAAGCATCATGCCTTCGATATATAGCAAGATCTCTGTCATCATATATTATTCCTTTTTCAAAGAATCCAGCCCAAAATGCCCATCTATCATGAGGTATATTCTTCCCTAAAACATTATCCTTTAATAAACGGTTACGCATTTTATCATTTATGATCATGGTAAATCCCTGAGTCATCACATAGAAGACTGTGTTATATGGATATTTGGGATCAAACCCCTCATCCAATAATTTATGGGAACCATATACATTTAAATCTCCATCGGCCAAATTATAATCATGTACATATAATAACGGTTTATCAGCGTATATATCTTTACACTTCTCGTAACAGGAACTTAGTTTTCTCGAGTTCCATACATCATCCTGATCACAAAAAGCATACATATCGGCCTCTTCACAATTCTCCAAAAGGTACCAGAAACAATCTGGATACCCAAGATTACATTCTGGTTTAATATATGTAATCTTATCCTGGTATAGAGATTGGTACTCTTTGATAATATCCACAGTATTATCACTTGATCCATCATCTCTAACCGTAATATGAAAATCAGAATAATCCTGACCAATAAGACTATCCATCATCTCACGAAGATATCGTTCTCCATTATATGTTGAAAGAAGTATCTCAATTTTCACTACACTTCACCTATTTATGCTTTGCTCTATAATTCAAAAATACAGGAATCAATCGATCAATTATACTATATCTAACTGCAGGAAAAGGTTTCATTACAACATTAAATATATTCCAAAGAACAAAGTAAAGTTCCCAGCCTTCTTCATCTGAAGTATCTTTCCATTCAGTCATTCCTAAATATTTTTTATAGTCGTCTTTATAATGATGCTTATTCCCTTTTCTCCAAGGACGTTCTTCACCTAAATAATGTATTATTATAGGATTATTCAAAGATTCCATATATAAACTCTTGGACATATACTTCCTTGGACGAACTAATCTCTTAAGAAACCAGTACGGATATGTCGTATATATATTAGAGAAATTATACTTTGGTAATAATTCTGCTATCTCATCCTTTAGCGATGCATTAATCGCATCCTGGTCATTTGCAAAAAGTTTTCCATTATTTAACTTATAATAATCAAGTATTATTCTTTCTGCAGATTTTTCTCTCCACCTCTTTAAGTCAACCAAAAGCACTCCAGCATTATGATAATAATAATCATTCAGTCCCATTGACTTCTTCCGTGCTTGATTTACTGTTGGCTCAGCACACATACCAAGCATCTTTCCATGAAGATTCTTGTACCAGAGACCTTTTAGACTTCCTCTAACTATAGTGTCTCCATCAAGATATATAATTCTATTAACATCTTGAGGCAATAACTTACCAATTAATAATCTTGCCAATACTATTGAATTCCACCCAGTTGTATCAAACTCAAAGTCAAAGTAATCTTCTAACTGATATAAATCAATAAAAATAATATTACGAATTGTTAATTCTTTTTTTTCATACTTTTTTACAAGAAATTGTAGTTTTTTCTTATTGTCGTCTGCAACCTCAAGCCCCATAATATAAAAATTTATCTCTTTAATATCTTTATTATTTTCACAGATAGAGCATATACCTGCCGCAGCCTGTGGAACAAAATTATCATTAATTGTATATAAAATATTCATAGTTTATTCGAATCCTCTGATTTGGTATAAAACTTATTAATAATTCTCGCTATCGGTTTTGGCCAGAACTTACAAAACATTTCATAATTTTCATATACTCTAGTACCCATTTCCAAAGCTTTAGAAGTTGTTGACTCTTCATGTATTCTATGATACATAAGTGGTTTTGGTATATAAATAAAATCACCTCTCATCCTTGAGAGATTCTCCCAAGCTTCCCAATCTTCTGAACACATATAATGATTCTGGAATATCGGTAATTTAAGGTTATCCATAGCATAGCATACTGATGGACAACATATGGCATCTCCTAAAGAAAGAATTCTTCTTCGAACAAATATACAACTCTTGAAAGCCCTTATCCTTAGTGGTGAGAGCATAAATCTCTTTATCTTGAGCATACTTACATCTGTAGTTTTTAAACCATTTCTTATCTCTCCATAATCAGTGAAAAGAATAATTGGTTTTTTTATATGAGTTAAATATTTTATTATACATTCAGTATATTCTTTTTCGTAGATATCATCTTGATGTGCTATTGTTGCAAGTTTTGTCCGAACTTTACTCAACCCAAAATTCCAATCCTGAGTTATCCCTGATTCACCTTCATTAATAAATAATTCAATCCCATACTTATCAGCAAAATATCTTATATAATCATTTGGAGTAGATGTTATCATAATAATCTTTGATTTATAGGTCTGATTCACTAATGATTTAATACACTCTTCAAGATATTTACTTTCTTTATATGCACATATAACGAAAGTATGGAGCGTTTTCTTCATATGTTTATTCTCTTTTATTACCCCTTTACTCATTATTCTTTTCAATATTTTTATCAAATTCATCCTTTCTGAGAATTGCAAGTTCCTGCGATAATCGTTTAATCTGCTCATTTTGTCTACTAACTTCCATCATAAGTGAAAAAATAGCAAATATTGACAATATCAGCCCCACAAATGCAAGCATATTAACTGGATCATATATCCCTAAAAAATGTGATACGGCAGCTAATAATTGAGGCCATATGGCAAAAGCCATTATCACAATAACAATAACGCTCCAGCCTATTCCAAAACGAAAATCCAATTTTTTCATAGCGACATGCCTTACAATATATATTAATACAAATATCATGCTTATTATGATTATTATCTGTAATCTTAATGACATATATGTTCCTCTCTATTTCATGATGCTAGCTATTATTATAGCCAAAGAAACTTTAACCATATAATATATACTACTCTTTACTGATATAGAAGACTCTCCCTCCATGCGCTCCCTCATTTTGACTGGAACCTCCTTAATTTTATAGCCCCTCTTCAAAACCGTTACTGCGCTTTCTGGTTCAGGATAATCTTTCGGATATGACTCCGCAAATTCCTTAAGAAGTTTCTTATTTACTATTCTCATCCCAGAAGTAGGATCAGTTATTTTTTTCCCCGTCAATAGTTTTATTAACAAGGTAAAATATTTAATCCCAATCCTTCTTATTCCTGATGATTGAAATCCCTCATTTTCTATGAAACGTGACCCTATAATCATATCCGCTTCACCACAAGTAATCATATCTAGTAGTTTTGATAGGTATTTTGCATCATGCTGTCCATCTCCATCGAATTGGACAGCTACATCATAGCCATGATAGTATGCATATCTGTATCCAGTTTGAACAGCTCCACCAATCCCGAGATTAATTGGAAGATTTAAATAATTAAAATGATTTTTCCTGCATATTTCCAAAGTTTCATCCTTTGAACAATCATTTACTATTATATAATCAAATATGTTCCTAACACTTTTTATATCTTCAACCGTGCTCTCTATGTTCCCCGCTTCATTATACGCAGGAATTATAATCAAAGCCTTACACACTCTATCCCCTCCATGCTCATCAATATCACATAAAAATTATGCTAACTTTTCAATTTTCCATAATCGATAATCAGTATACTATAAAAAAGCTACCCTACCAATATCTATTTAAAAGAATACCTGCAACATATATAAAAGAAAGAATATAATAGATTATCTGAATAGAAATATAGACTATTTTATTTTTCCTTTCGTTTATTCCTGATACTGATAATAATATCATTGGCAAAATAGGAATCCAATATCGCCCCTGCACTCCTAAAATTATTGTTATTGATGATAAATAATCGCAATATGTCTCTAATGATACATTTCTATCCATTTGCCAATATTCATATGTATAAGATTGCATCGCCATTTCAATCAATAATACTATTATTCCAGCTATTAACAAAAGAAATAAACGTTGATGCACTTTTAATTCTTTTTCTACTTCTTCATATTTTTCAATATTCATAAACGTCAACATACAAAAAACTATAATCACGTAAAGACTTCCAACTTCTGAATCTAACCAACCAAAAATCCCCACAAGCTGTTTTAAATGATAGTATGCAAATGATTCATATGTATTTCGTAATAGTTTTAGAAATACAGGAATATTTAAAAAATCTGAAACCATAGTTTTTATTTCTGGATTACTTCTATGTGTATAAACATATAATACTCCTAATAGCATAATGACAATACATATTAACGGCCAAAATTTTTTAACTATTATCGAAAAATCAAATTTTTTTCCTATATATAGTTTATAATTAGTCAATGGAATTATACAAATAATTAAACATATAAGTGCATATGGCAGTTTTACGATGAACAAAACAAATGATAATACAGCTATAATTATTATATCTTTCCAAAACACCTCTTTATTATTGTAAAATAAATTAAATACATAAGCCGTTAATAAAAAAGAGCACGGAATCAATACCGCATCATAATTAACTGATGCACACTGTTGTAAACACATAGGAAGCAACAAACAAAATACAAAAATATCTTTCTTTATTGGGGTAATTTTTATGGCTAGCCCTCCAATAACAATAAAAAACACCAACGAAAATAATTCTGCCATCCGAGTGCATGTCATAATTGGCAAATTCAATATAACTCCTAAATAAAACCCTAAAGCTGCAGGTACGTGTCTTAAACAGGTTATCTTTAAGTTAAAGTCACTTATTTTTAATTTATTATGAAAGCGAATGTTATTTATATTGTCGTTATCATTCGGAACTTTCTCTTCACTATTCCCCGGCAATTGGTCATATCCAGCATCAATCCATAGAACACTTTCAATTTCACTATAAAAACCATCAGTCCCAAATTCATTTTCAATAAACCTATAATGTGTCATTTCATCTGGAACTTGACCAAATGGTACAGCATACGAAAAAAACATTCCTTCAATTATAGAAAAGATAATAAATATTACCAAAAATATGTTATTAGTTATTATTTTTTTTATCTTTTCAATTAATAATTTAATATTTTCTAACTCCATAAAATCCTCGATAATAATTATCTAAATTATTTTATTAGCTTTTTTTCAGCATCAACATGTATACCATTAACTATTAAACACACATCATATTCTCCATCAATTATTTCTCTTCTATCAAATCTACACCTAAATCCTGTAAATTCTATATTATTCTCTGTGTTATTAAATTCCGCCACATCTTTTCTATAAACTTTATAAGTATCAATAATATATGAATTATCACCTTTCAGAATTATTCTAATTTTATTGTCATTATTATCATCTTTATTCTTAAAGAATGCCCATCCTTCAATGTAAATATAACGTTCTATATTTATTGCATCTATACTATATAATAAGTGTTCCTCCTCAACAGGAATAATAACTTTATTATATTTTTTCACCTTAGTCAGTAACATTTTATAATCCTCTGTATTATAAGAAAAATCCTGCCTTAACTGTGTTAGGTTAGAATTATAAAATGGATCATTATGTGCATATATGCTATGAATATCATACAACCTATTTTCCTCATCCATTAGCCTTCTGGTTTTATTAATATCAACCAGATCATTTCCACGGCTTACAGATTCATGATGAATTAATGTAATATCATTTCTTACGACATTAAAATAACCTGCTTCTGAAAGTTTCATACAGAAATCCACATCATTGTACGCAACTGCAAAACTCTCATCCAAGCCACCAACTTTCCAATATTTATCTTTATTGATCAGAAGGCAGGCAGCAGTTACCGCTAAAACATTATAATTCAGCCTATTTCTTCCAAAATAATATATGACATCATCTGACATCCCAGTAAAAGCATGAACTGGACCATTTTCAATGTTAATCACACCAACATGCTGTATCTTCCTATCCTGAGGATAAAGGAGTTTCGCCCCAACAGCACCTGTATAAGAAATCTGTGCCTGACCAAGCATAACGCTAATCCAGTTTCCAGACTCTGCTAGTATTTCGATATCATCATTAAGAAGAAGAATATATTCTCCCGATGCATGTTTGGCACCTATATTACACATTTTAGAGAAGTTAAAGTCCATCTTCTCATAAAAATATTTCATACCATGTTTTTTGCACAGATCATCATATTTCTTTTTATTTTCGTTATTACTTCCATTATCAACAAGGATAACTTCAAAGTTTTTATACTCTGTATACTTATGAAGTGTTTCTATACATCTGCTAAGCACTTCATAATTATCCTTTGAAGGAATAACTATACTAACTTTAGGATTATCCTTAACTGTATATACAATGTTGTACTGGTACATGGTATCAACAAATACTGCTTCACCCTTAAGTCCTCTTCTTTCAAGAGAATCCATTTTTGCCTTTTTTGCCGCCTCAAAAACATAAGGCTTAACTGTGGCATTTCCAGAAGTTGATTCTTCTCTCTCTCTCCAATGGTAAAGAATTTTAGCTATGTGAGAGATCTTATCCGGAGTCGTCTCATCCATAATTCGAAGAGCCAGGTCATAATCCTGGGAACCATTACATTCTGTTCTAAGTCCACCAACCTTTTCCACAAGACTCTTTCTGTATACAGTAAAATGACAAGTATACATATTTGACATAAGAGTATCCGGAGACCAATCTGGTTTAAAATGAGGCATATGACGATTATTTCCATCATCATCTACTTTATCTTCATCACTATAAATGAAATCCAGATCTCTATTCTCATTTAGTTTAAGTGCTACTTCATAAAGAGCATTTGGTGTCAGCAAATCATCACAATCCAAAAGGCCAACAAAATCGCCTGATGCAACTGAAAGAGCAGAATTTGTTGCTTCTGAAATATGTCCATTTTCTTTTCTGTACACAATCTTAATCTTAGGATGATCTTCATATTTTTCCAAAGTCTCCCTAACATTATCCCAGGTTGATTTATCATCTGCGAGACATAGTTCCCAGTTATCATAAGTCTGGTTAATAACTGACTCAATACAAGGAACCAAATGCTTGTCTAATACATTATAAACAGGAACCAATACAGATATCTTTGGATGATACTTTAAGCGCTTTTCTTTTGGATAATTCTTCTCTACTCTTTCTATCCAGTCAGCATAATCTGTGTTGTCGAGTTCCATTAAATCTTTATATTTATACTTATATTTTCCAATCCTGGCTATTTCTTCTTTTTTCGCCTTTAAACCTTTAGGCTCTATAATACGATATGCTTTTTTACATACCTTTCGCCCTAAACAATAGCCCCAATATAAAGGATTTCTTGTCATTCTTGTCAAATGATCTATCTGAGCATCTTTTATCTGCAGAAGGCCATCTCTATAGATAATATCATTATCTCTTCTCTTTATTTCATATTGTAATAGGCTATCATAATCTCTTGCTTGTTGTTCTTTTGCCTCTTTAATATCCTCAATCTCTTTTTGATTTTTTTCAATTATATTTGTAAGATTATTTATATGCGTTTCTTTTGCAGAAATCTGATCATTTAAATTCTGAATATTAATTTCTCTCTCTTTAATCTGATTTTCTTTTGACTCAATAACAGCATCCTTATTTTGAATTATTTCTTCTCGGGATTTAATTACTTCGTCTTTATTATTTATTAACTCTTCTTTATTCTTAAGAATCGCTTCAAGATTCTTTACATGTTCATTTTTCTCATTAAATTCTTCAATATAAGTCGCTAAGCGCCTCATATTCTTTTTATAGTTTTCCAGATAGCTATACTTTAATTTTGGGCCATGTACAGAATCCTGAAATGCTTTTTCCATATTTTCATATAAGTCTAATTCTTCATCAGATAATTCAAGGCATCCAAGAAAAGCTTTCATATCGATTTTATTCAATAAATATTCGATATGCTCATTGTAAATATTTTGTATCATTCTAAAGCGAATAAAATTAACGGGTACAGGAAAATCCAGAACCCATTCATAATCGATACATACAATTCCATCTCTTGTTCTAATAAAATTAGCAAAAATACTATCCAAATTACATATTTTAAATGCTTTTCCCGTAGGATGCATATTAGGGAAAAGGGTTTTGAATTCTTCTGTTTCCTCAAAGTCGCATAAGTATTCGTCTTTTACATCCAATACTTCATCCATGGCAGCAAGAATCTTCTCATATATTCTATCTAAGCTATCTCTCTCGAAATTAATACCTTCGAGCACAGGAGTTCCTTCAACAAACTCAAAAGAAACACCTCTTCCTGCCTTTCTAAATGGTATTACTTTGATAAACTTGTAATAATTTTTAAGAAGTTTATAATTCTTTTTTATTGCATCAATCTGTTTCTCTGCCTCATCAGTCGAAGGACTTTTTATTACGCTCTTAATACCGTTTTTCGATACTATCCTTGTAGACACTTGATATTCCGGTTTTCTATGAGAATTATATTTTATATATAACAACTCTGACATTTATATGCTCCAATAATTTTCAAAATATAATGAATACACTTTTTCTTTATTTCACCTTTGCAATAAATAAGAAGGAATTTGCATATTCTTCGAATTTTTTATCTTTTATTACCATATCAAACATTTTAGGTTCATCAAAGGTAGTGATTTTTTCGCTAATGTACGAAGGTGAGTTTGCAGATATGCTTCCAATCTTTGGAAGATACTTTGAGGAATAAATCTCTGTTGGTAAAATATAATCTGGGATTGGATAAAATATCTCCTTTTCTTCAAAACCCTCACGTCTCATTATTCCGATTAACTGTATTCTAGAATAAGTATCTGGTCTTTCTTCTCCCGACCAATATTTCATTCCATATTTATTTTCTATTGCAATAATAAGGTAACCATTTTGTTTGATCAGCGACTTAGCCTTTTTAAGTTTATCTATGGAAAAATTGCCAATAATAGTAATATAATCAAATAACTCCTCTGTTTCCGACAATTCTTCGCCAGATATAATCTTTAAATTACTATATTTTTCATTTCTTGCTTTATTAACTAGTCGTTTCTTTTCATCATCTTCAACAGAAACAACTTCTTTCACTCTTTCGCAGAAAAGTCCTGTAAGTGCCCCACATTCCGCTCCAAATTCCAAAAGCTTTGCATCAGATTTAAAATCATACCATTCGAGAATATTCTTCCTGAAATTTGAAAAATTATAGAGATATTCCCATTTATTCTCGTGGGTAAGAAACTCTTCTAAATCCGATTCAGTTTTTACTATATTTAGCAACTCGTCGTAGATATCCATAATATTCCTTTATTTCTTAATAATGATTTCTATAATTTATCAATCTTAACCTTAGAATTCATATCATAGAATCCTACAGTATTCTTATCTGACACAACCGTGATATTTAGTACATCATAAAGTCTGTCATGAGCTACAAGATCACCATTTACAAAACTTGTACAGCTCATGGAGAGCAAATATTCTCCCCCCTGCAGGTTCATCTCCTGTGTAAAACTTGCCACAAATATATCCCCTGCATGAGCAGTTCCTACTCCTGCTTTTTCATACATGGTATTGGTACCTGTAATATCCTGCCCCTTAAGAGTTTTGAAGGTGTATGTAAATATAGGATCTTCTATATCTGTTTTAAATTCTATCTTTGACCTTAGTGTAAATCTGCCACCCTTGATTATTGTAGTTGTAAGATTTTCATCTTCATCAAACACGCCGATATCAATAATCTTGGCCCCCATATCTCCATATTCATCAAGATTTGGATTTAGATCAAAGCTTTCCTTCCAAGGAACCTCTGGTGTAAGTGAAAAAGTACTCGTTTTAACCTCTACTAATTCCTCTTTATTTTCAGATTTTTCTGAGTCTTCAGCCACTAAATCTCTAAGCTCAGCTTTTCTCTTTTCCTGCTCCTCAACTTCTTCGACAGTCATTCCAGTCATGATTTTCTTATATTTATTTATGATATCAATTGGAATTCCCTCTCCAACATTTCTACCATGATCCAGAAGTATTGCTTTGTCACAATACTTCTCTATACTGGAAAGATCATGACTTACAAAAAGTATTGTCTTTCCCTGGTTTTTGAATTCTTCAAATTTCTTAAAACATTTAAGCTGGAAGAACACATCACCAACTGACAGAGCCTCATCAACTATAAGAATTTCTGGCTCTATGTTTATTGCCACAGCAAATGCCAATCTTACAAACATTCCTGAAGAATAAGTCTTTACAGGCTGATTTACGAAATCTCCAATATCTGCAAAATCCAATATGTCCTGGAGCTTTGCATCTATTTCCTCCCGACTGAAGCCAATCATGGTTCCATTAAGATACACATTATCAATTCCTGTGTACTCCATGTTGAATCCTGCACCCAGCTCAAGAAGAGCAGAGATTCGGCCGTCTATTTTTACCTCTCCAGCTGTAGGGTTCAGCACGCCTGTAATGATTTTCAGGATTGTAGACTTACCAGCACCATTTGTTCCGATAATCCCGACGCACTCACCTCTTTTAACATCGAAGCTGACATTTCTCAGGGCATAATGCTCCTTATACTTCTTAGCCTTGGTGAGCCCCAGCGATTCCTTTAAACGGTCGGTAGGCTTGTCATATAGTTTATAAAGTTTTGAGACATCATTTATTCTTATCGCAATATCGTCTGACATAATTATTTCCTAAGATTCTTCGCTAAAGCTCAGAATGACTTTTTTCAATATTATTATAGTTCTATAGAACATCTGCAAAATGCACCTTCAGCCTTCTAAATATCTTCACTCCAAGTCCAAAAACAAGGATTGTGATAATCCAGAAATATATGGTCCACAGGAGTCTGTCTCCCATCCAGAACCAATTCTTATCCAGAACGCTGTCCCTAAATCCACTTACTATATAATACATTGGATTCAGCTTGAATATTTTCAGTACCAGTGGACTCAGCATGGTATTTGCATTCCACATGATTGGTGTAAGCCATACTCCAACCTGGAGAATAAATATGTTGATAAATTGTCCCAGATCACGGAAGAATACAACTATTGCTGATGTGAGATATGAAAGCCCCAGCACAAAAACAAAATTACAGAATATATAATATATAAGCTGCAGTGTGTATATCGTAGGATGGTATCCCATACAAGTACAAAGTATCAGCGCAAATGCTATAAAGAAACAGTGAACGAAAAATGCTGACAGCACCTTCACAAACGGAAGAATGTCTATATTAAAAACAACCTTCTTAACCAAGTAATTATAGTCTGTCATTGCATTAGTTCCACCGTTCAGTGAATCTGAGAAGAAAAACCACGGAATAATTCCCACTACTATAAATAGTACAAATGGATATTCTCCTACCTTTCCAGCTTTAAGTCCCACTGTGAACACAAACCAGTAAACCAATATAGTCACAATTGGCTGAATGAATGCCCAGAGCATTCCAAGATATGAGCCTGCATACTTTGTTTTGAAGTCATTCTTTGCAAGTGTCAGTGCCAGCTTTCTGTTCTGATAAATCTCTACAGGGATTTCTATCAGAGAAAAGAAATGAAGAAGCACATAGATTGCTATAAAGTCCATTACAACACAGAGTGCAATATCAAGTATCATTTTCTTCTGTGCATTTGCTTCCTTATACTGATTCAGCAGTTCATCTTTATGGAACTGAATCAGCATGTTCGGGTCGCCAGCTTCTGCATTTACTATCAAGCACTGATCACTATCTCTAGATGCTATAGTTCTGGATATAATACTTGGCGCATTTTCTTCCATCTGAAGCTGTGTAAATGGTATCTGATACTTCACTCCTGACATTTCAAAATACATATCATAGATAACTGTGTTACCAGCAAACTGTCCAAAATCAAATCTTAGATTATCAAATTCCATCGGGAAGTCGAAACGAATCTCCTGCTCTTCTCCAACAACTACAGCCTCTTCTATTATGTTATCTGCGCCGTCAGTAATCTTTACTCCTTCAATGGTCGTAACCTTCGTTCCATCACCAAATCCGACATAATCCTCAGAGGCACTGTTAACTTCCTCAAAATCACCTCCAGACTTAGAGTAGTAAATCTGATAGGTATCATCTTTATTTGCCGCCATCCTTACTACAAATGTAACGCCCTTGGTGTCAATATCGGAGAAGTCTATTTTCCAGAATATTATTAAGTTAAGAATGATTATCATTACTACGAAGAGTATTCGTAGCAGTTTTTTCTTGTTCATATACAATTTATCTTTTCTATATACGATTATTTTTTATTCTTGTTAATCTGAGGACTTAAGCCCGAAGGCTCCTTATCTAACCTACAGCCCTCTCTCAGCCTTATATGCAGCAATTCCGCTCCACTTCTGATCTTTATCAGAAAGTGTCAGGTCTGCTTCAGTCATCCCCTCTGGCATTGGCCATTCTACGCCAATT